>DATLGO010000070.1 GCA_035540375.1 Candidatus Thermoplasmatota archaeon | reverse complement strand
ACGCCGCCCCCTCACGCCCGGTGGCCGCGAGCGCATCGCGCGCGGCGACCTGGACCGTTTCGACGTCGAGGTCTTCGCGAACCTCGGGACGGGCGCGCTCGAGGAAAGCCTCGAACGCCGCAACGCCGAAAGCCCGGTCGCGGTGCCCGCGCGCGTGGCGCTTGCGGGCCTCGCCGTCGGCGTGCTCTTCGCGGCCGTGAACGTCGTCGTGGGCCTCAGGACGGGGCTCGTGTTCGCCGGGGGCTGGATCGTCGCGTTCGCCCTGGGCGTCGCGCTCCGGCACCGCGCTCCCGCGCTCGCGCTTGCCGCCGGCGTCGCGGCCTCCTCGGGGCTCGTCGCCACGGCCGTTCTCTACGCCGGGCCGGCCCTCGCGCTTCTTGCGGGAGCGTCGACCTATGCGGCCATCGCGCCGGTCGGACCTCGCCTTTCGGCCGTCTTCCTCGCCATCGCGGCCTCCGCTCTCCTCGGCGTCCTCGCCGCCCTCGCGCTCCGACGCCGGTGGACCGTCGAGGACCCGCTGCCCTTCGACGGCGTCGAGGCGGAACTGCGTCTTCTCGAGCGCGGGGACGACGCAAGCGCGGGGGCCGCGCGACGCGCCCGGCAGGGTCTCGGCGCCTTCGTCGCCGCGGGCACCGGCGCGGGCCTCCTCGCGCTCGTCCGTGACCTTCCGCTCGTGGGCGGAAAGAGCGCGCTCGAGGCGGGCGCCGCGCGCGCGGGCCTCGAAGGCGTCGTCGAAGGCGGCGTCGTCGGGACGCCCGCCGCCGCGGCGCACCACACGCTCGTGGGTTTCGCGCTCTCGCCGCTCCTTCTCGGCGCGGGATGGCTCCTCCGCGCGCGCCTTGCGGTCGCGCTCGCCGTCGGGAGCGCCGCCGCTTGGCTCGTCGCGACGCCGCTTGCCGTCGCCCTGAACGCGCCCGTCCTGCACCGGCCCTCGGGCGGCTTCGTCGGTCTCGAATCCCTCTGGAACGCCGGGTTCGCTTCGGCGCCGCTCGCGTTTGCAGGTCCGGTCCGCCTCCTCGCCGTCGGAGCCCTCGCGGGCGCGTCGCTCGCCGTTCTTCTCCGGCTCGCGCCCGCGCTCCGCACGGCGCCCCGCGCGCTCGCGGACGGCCTCGATCGCCGTGGCCGCTGGGGCCTGGCTGCCGCGGCCGCGCTCGCGGCCGCCGGGTTCGCGCTCGCGGGCGCGCCGCTTCCGCTCGCAGCCCTCGCGGGATCCGGGGTCACGCTCCTCGTCCTCGCGTTCGGATCCATCGCGATCAAGGCCGCGGGCGAAGGACACCCCGAAGCGGCGGTCGCGCTCGCCCTCGCGGTGGCCGCCGCCCTCGGAGGCCTCGCCCTCGCCACCGCCGCCGGTCCCGAGGCGACGGCCGTTCTCGCCGTCCTGGGCGGCGCGGTGTTCGCGGGCGCCGTCGCGACCGGCGCGGGCGTCCTCCGGGCCTCGCGCACGGGGCTTTACGCCGGGATCGCGCCCGATGCCGGAGCGCGCCTCCACCTTGCGCTCGTGGCCCCCGCGGCCCTCGCCGCCGCCATCGCGGGGCTCCTCCTCACCCCGGCCGCAGCCGACGGCGGCGCGCCGCAAGGCCACGCCCTCGCGACGCTCGCGCAGGGCCTCGCCGGCGGCCCCTTCGACGCGACGCTCCTGCTCCTCGGGATCGGCTTCGGCCTCGCGGCGGACCTCGCGACCCGCCGGGGTCTCGCCCTCGCGCTCGGCCTCTTCCTCCCGCTCGCGACCGTCCTCCCCATCCTGGCCGGCGCCCTCGCGCGCGAAGGATGGGAACGGCGCCGCGCGGGACTCCCGGCCGAAGGACGAGCCGCCCGCCGCTTCGGCGCGACGCTCGTTGCGACCGGCCTCGTCGCGGGCGAAGCCCTCGCGCTCGTCGCCCTCGCGCCCTTCACTTGATTCATATCGTAGAAGCGGGGTAGGCCCCCCATGCTCCTCAACATGCCCGCCATCCTCGCGGGCGGGGCCGCGCTCGCCCCCGCGGCGGTCGTCCTCTTCGCGGCCTACGGTCGCTACGACGGGCACTTCAAGGACACGCTCGTGTTCCTCTGGTTCGTCGGAGGCCTCTTCCTCGGCATGGGCCTCGCAGTCCTCGCGCTCCTCATCCTCACGGCAGGGCTCGAGGTCTACTCGATCGGTCTCGCCCTCGTGGCCGCCCTCGCGTTCACCGCCATCCTGAACCGCCGCAAGTTCCGCGGCGAGCGCCACTCCGTCTTCAACGGCGGCGCGTTCGCCTCCGGCGCGAGCGTCATGGTCACGCTCGCCTTCGCGCAAGCCTACATGATCCCGCGCGCCGGAGCCGACGCCCTTTCGCTCCTCGCGCTCCTCGGAATCGGCACGGGCCTCACGTTCTCCATGTTCGCCGCGGGCGCATGGGCGGGTCGCGGCATCGCGGAACGGGCGCCCTTCCGACACGCCGCGGTCGCCGCCGCGGGCCTCGTCGTCCCCTTCTTCCTCTTCCAGTTCTACGCGAGAAGCGGCCTCATCCTCGGATACGGTTCGGACGTGGCGCTCGGAACGAGCGCGCTTGCGGCGGTCTACGGATTCGTCGCGCTCCACGTCGGCCGCGCGCGCGTGCTCCCGCTCGGCCTCCCCCCGGGGGAAGCGCGCGCGATGCGCCGCGCCGAGCGCCGCGAGCAGGCTTAAGCGAGCGCGAAGCGGCCCGGCCGCGGCTCGTAGAGGACCCCGCTTGCCGCAAGGCGCTCGAGACGGTCGCGCGCAGGGCCCGCGATGCCGAGCGCCGCGAGAACGGGAGCGAAAGCCTCGGGCGCAAACGCGCCGGAAGCCGCCGCAAACGCCCTCGCGGCGGCCTCGAGACGCGCCTCGTCGCCGCGCGCCGAAGCCGCCGCGCGAACCGCCGCTGCCTGCGCGTCGGACGGGGGCGCGCGGGGCGCGGCCTGGCCGGCGAACGCCGCGCGGAACTCCTCGGGACGCCCCGCCCTTTGGGCGTTCGCGCTTCCCGCCGCAAGACGCGCCTCGGCTTCATCGGGCGTTGCGAGGACCACGACGGCGCGCGCCGTCTCGATCGATTTTCCGCAATGGGCGCAGACCGTGCGCTTCACGCCTTCGCGCGCGACCTTCGACTTGCCGCATCCGGGACACCGCAGGACGAGGAGCACGCCCGTCCCAGCGCGGCAAGGTGGGAAAACCCTTGCCGGGAGGACGCCAAAACTAAGGCGGCGGAGACGCCGGAGCGGGCTCCTTCACCGGGCTCAACCGCTCGACGCCGTTCGCCTTCGTCGGAATGAGGTACGTGTAGCTGCGCGTCTGCGCCTCGAGGAACTCGATGAGCGCCACACCCTCCTTCGGCTTGAGGAGACCCTCGCGCACCCGCGCATCCGTGACCGCCTTCACGCGCTTCACGAGCTCGCGCGGCTCGTACTGCACGCGCGAGAGGACATCCGCGACGATGTCGCCCGGGATGACGGTCTCGAGGTAGAAATCCTCGGGATCCTCGTCGTCCACGAACACATGGATCTCGTTCGTGCGCCCGAACAGGTTGTGCATGTCGCCCATGATGTCCTGATAGGCGCCCGTCAGGAACATGCCGATGAAATACGGCTCGTGCGGGTGCAACGCATGAAGCGGGAGCGTCGGGCGCGTCCCGTTCACGTCGATGAATTGGTCGATCTTGCCGTCCGAATCGCACGTGATGTCCACGAGCGTCGCATTGCGCGACGGCGCCTCGTTGAGCCGGTGCACGGGAACGAGCGGGAAGAGCTGGTCGAAGGCCCAGTGGTCGAGCGCGCTCTGGAACAGCGAGAAGTTCGCGAGGTACTGGTCCGCGAGCTGCGTCGCGAGCTCCTTCAGGTCCTCGGGCACACGCTTGCGGTCCTGGAACATGTGCACGATCTTGCGGCAGAGGTCCCAGTAGAGGTTCTCGATCTCCGCGCGCTCCTCGAGGCCGAGGACGCCCAGGCGGAAGGCGGAGAGGGCCTCGTCCTTCTTGGCTCGCGCGTCGAAGAAGTACTCGCGCGCGTTCTTGAGCGTGAGACCTTGCACCATCTCGCGCATCTCGCGCACCATGCCGACGCCGATGCCGTGCGCATCCTCGCTCCTCGAGACCTCGGGCAACCTTGCCGCGCCGATCTCGATCGAGCCGAAGACGTTCATGATGATGCACGAGTGGTGCGCCGTGATCGCGCGGCCCGACTCGCTCACGATGTTCGGCTCCGCGACGCCCTCGCTCGTGCAGATCTGCTTCAGGTCGTACACGACCTCGCTCACGTACTCCTCGAGCGTGTAATTCGTCGACGAGGAGACCGTCGCGGTCGTGCCGACGTAGTCCACGCCGAGGCCGCCTCCGACGTCGAAATACTCGATCTCGAGCCCCATCTTGCGGAGCTTCGCGTAGATGCGGGCGCCCTCCTTCACGGCCTCCTTCACCGAGGAGATGTCCATGAGCTGGCTGCCCACATGGAAATGGAAGAGCTTGAGGGACGACGTCCTGTTCGCCTCGCGCAGGATCTGGACCGCCTGAAGGATCTCGGGGATCGTGAGACCGAACTTCGCGAAGTCGCCCGACGACTTCTCCCACTTCCCGGTCCCCTTCGTCGTGAGCTTCGCGCGAAGCCCGATCCAGGGCTCCACCTGCATCTCGTTCGCGACCTTGAGGAGGAGCGGAAGCTCCGAGAGCTTCTCGATGACGACGATCGCCTTACGGCCGAGCTTCCGGGCCGTGAGGGCGAGACGCATGTAGTCCTCGTCCTTGTACCCGTTGCAGACCGTGAGCGCCTCCGGGTCCGCGTTCAAGGCGAGCGCCGCGAGAAGCTCGGGCTTCGATCCCGCCTCGAGCCCATAGTGGAAGGGCGCGCCGGCATCGAGGATCTCCTCGACCACCTCGCGCATCTGGTTCACCTTGATCGGGTAAACGCCCAGGTACTGACCGTGGTAGTTGAAGTTCTTGATCCCCGCGCGGAACGCCTCGTTCAGCTTGACGACGCGCGAACGCAGGACGTCCTGGAACCGGATGACGATCGGGAACCCGAGCCCCTTCTCCTGAACGTCCTCGATGACGTCCATGACGTCGATCGCGGGACCCGGTTGACCATACGGCGTCACCGTCAGGTGACCCGCCGCGTTCACCGAAAAGTAGCCCGCGCCCCAGTTGTCGATGTTGTACAGCTGGATCGCGCGATCAACCGACCACTCACCGCTTTTCCCGCCCGCGGGATCCGGCACGCTCCCGCGTACGCGCCAACGCCACTTAAGAATGTTGCTCGCCCGCGCAAGCCGCCACCCGGCGAGCCCAAGCTTCATGGCCCACGCGCGCCCTTCCCGACCCCATGCCCCATCACCGGGCCACCATCGCGAGCATCCTCGCGGGCGACCACACGGGAAAGACCGTGCAGGTCCGCGGCTGGATCCACCGCCACCGCACGAGCGGCAAGATCGTGTTCGCCGTTGTCCGCGACGCCACCGGCGTGCTCCAGGTCACCGCCCGGAAAGGCAACCTCCCCGACCCCGACTTCGAAGCCGCCGCCGCCGCGAGCATGGAAGCGAGCATCATCGTGGAAGGCGACGTGGCCAAGGACGACCGCGCCCCCGGCGGACACGAACTCAAGGCCAACCGCTTCACCCTCGTCGGCGCGAGCCACGACTTCCCCATCTACGAAAGCACCGTCGAAGCCGAGGCCGAAGACGTCCTCATGGACCGCCGCCACCTCTGGCTCCGCAGCCGCAAGCTCACGAACCAGATGATCGTGAAAGGCAAGATGCTCCGCGCCTTCCGCGAATGGTTCGACCAGAACGGGTTCCACGAGACCACCCCCAGCGTCATCACCACCAACGCCTGCGAAGGCGGCAGCACCCTCTTCACGTTCGACTACTTCGGCAAGGAAGCCTACCTCAGCCAGTCCGCCCAGATGTACCTCGAAGCCCTCGCCTTCAGCCTCGAGAAGGTCTGGTGCCTCACCCCCAGCTTCCGCGCCGAGAAAAGCCGCACCCGCAAGCACCTCACCGAATTCGGCCACCTCGAAGAGGAAGCCGCCTGGGTCGACAACGAAGGCAACATGGACATCCAGGAACAGCTCGTGAGCCACGTCGCGCGCCGCGTCGCCGAAACCGCCGAAAAGGAGCTCGTCGAGCTCGGCCGCGAACCCGCCGACCTCAAGAAGATGACCACCCCCTTCAAGCGCATCACCTACGACGACGCCGTCGACCTCCTCAAGAAGCGCGGCTTCCCCGACTTCCAATGGGGCGAAGACTTTGGCGTCCCCCACGAAGCCGCCCTCACGCAAGGAGAGGAGAAACCGATCTTCGTCACCTACTGGCCCGCCGAGATCAAGGCCTTCTACATGGCCCTCGACGAAGACGGCGTGAGCGCCCGCTGCGCCGACATGATCGCCCCCGAAGGCTACGGCGAGATCATCGGCGGGAGCGAACGCAGCCTCGACATCGACCTCATGATGCGCCGGCTGAAGAAGGAAGGGACCGATCCGACGCCCTACGAGTGGTACTTCGACCTGCGCCGCTACGGCAGCGTCCCCCACAGCGGCTTCGGCCTCGGCACCGAACGCGTCCTCAACTGGCTCACCAAGGGCCAACACATCCGCGACGCCACCCCCTTCCCGAGGACCCCCAACCGCGCCTACCCCTGACGGCCGCCTACCCCGGACCGCGCGACGCCCAACCCGGCGAACCGCGACGACGGCGAATCCAACGCATCCGCCACGAGCAGCGCCACCACCTCGTCCTGCCGCAACCGCACGCCCCGCGACGCCCACCACCGCGCCTCCGGAGCGAAACCACCTCCTTGTCCCGCGCATCCACCCGCAACAAACGCGTCGACGGCGACAACGGCTCGTCCACGACCCGCTCGAAACGACGGAACATCGAGCCGACCGCGACGCAAGGACGGATGAGGATTGTCCCGAGGTCGCGCGCCGCGCGCACCCGGCGCGCCGCGCGCGAGGCGCGCGACGTGCGTCATGCGCGCGACGTGCGTGATGTGCGTAACGTGCGAGCTGTGCGCGCCGCGCGCGAGGCACGCGACGTGCGTGATGTGCGTAACGTGCGAGATGTGCGCGCCGCGCGCGAGGCGCGCCTTGCGCAGCAGGTGCGCGCGGCACGCGCCGCGCGCGCAGCGCACGACGTGCGCGCCGCGCTCCGCGTGCGCGCCGCGCGCGCCCGCCTTGGCCCCGTCACACGAAGTCGACGCGGATCGCGTTGCCGTCCCGCGTGTCGCGGTCGCTGACCGGGATGGGTGTGGCGACGAGGCGGGGGTTGTCCGCGGTGCCGGTCCAGAGAGTGTAGTGGTCGGTGGCGTGGACGCGCGTGTCGGTGCCGCCGTCTTCCGCGGGGACGGGGTCGTGGCTCGCGTAGGGGACGGTGAGGTTCCAGGTGCCGTCGGGGCCGGCCGTGGTGCTCGCCATCCACGTGAAGGCGCGGGCTTCGCCGGGTTCCTGCCTGGCGACGAGGGGGATGGCGGCGGTGATGGTTTCGCCGGGGTCGGCGAGGCCGTGGAGGCGCGCGCCTTCGACGCGTTCGTAGATCTTGAGCTTGGCCGCGAACCAGCGGTCGTAGACGGCGAAGGCGGGTTGGCCGTTGGATCCCCGTTGGACGGAGATCCAGTCGGGATCGTGGCTCGGGGTGGGGGTGAGGTTGCCGAGGAGGGGGCCCGCGTCCTGGCTGAGACTGCCGAAGCCGTTCGTCTGGACGTTGAGGAATGTGTGGATCTGGCTGAGGCGGGGGTATTCGTAGACGAGGCGCCACGTGTGGTAGTCGCGTCCGTCTTCGAGGTAGAGCTTCTGGAGGAAGGTCGTGCGGTCGATGAGGGGGAGCTGTTGGGGGGAGGGGATGCCGTCGATGGTGTAGGCGCGGGTGCCGCGTTCGAGGCCGCGGTCGGCCCAGACGGTGATGGGGTTGTACTTGCCGCCGACGTCCTCGTCGCTCACGAGGAGGTAGCGGACGCGGTTCGCGCCGTGGCGGTCGGTCCATGCGTCGAGGCGTTCGTTGGCTTCGCGTTCGTTGGGGCTCGTGAAGACGAGGCTCGCGAGGGGGGCGCCTTGCTGGAAGTTGTTGGTGACGGGGGGGCGTTCGGCGATGAGCTGGGTCCAGTGGCCGTAATCCCACCAGCTGATGACGCCGTAGTCGCCGGGGTGGTTACCCTCGGGTTTCGTGTAGAGGCTGACGCCGGGGTCGGCGGTGTGGTCGCGCATCCATGCGAGGGCGCGCGTCCAGACCTGGACGTCGCCGTCGACGCCGATGCAGTGGCCGATCGCGTAGCTGGGGCGGTATTGGACGCGGGATCCGCAGTGGTCGGCGAGGCGGCCGTCGCTGTCCTTGTTGAGGAGGATGTTGCCGGGGAGGACGAGGAGGATGGCGACGGCGATGGGCAGGGCGCGCGCGGCTGTGAGGGCTTCGGCGCTTTTCGTCGCCGTGCGCGTGCGTCGGCCTTGGCCGCGTTTGGCCTCCTCGTGGGCGGGGTTGCCGTGGATGGCGCGCTCGAGGGCGGCGTTGAAGCCGGTGAGTTCGAGCGCGGCGTGGAGGAAGTACGCGCTGAGGAGGGCGACGGTGATCGCGAAGTAGTACTGGAAGCGGACCTGCGCGGTGACGGCGAAGAACGTCGTGAGGCTCCAGACGAGGAGCACGATGTCCGCGTGGCGGGGCGCGCGGATGACGCGGCCGACGAGCATGACGGCGCCGAGGGTCGCGATGAGGATGAAGAGGCCGTAGCTCGAGGCCATGCCGGCGCAGTCGAGCCAGATTTCGCCCGGGCACGTGGGTTGCGCTTCGGCGATCGTGAGGGTGCGGTCGGTCGCGCCGAACGGCGTGACCCATCCGAGGCTCCACTTGAGGACGGGCCAGAGCTGCGTCGGGCTCAGGACCATCGCGGCGACGACGGGGAGCAGGGCGAGGGCCGCGACGCCGGCGGGGAATGCAGGCTTCGGCGCGTCGCGGGCGCGGAGGGCTTCGCTCAGGAACCAGAGCGCGGGGCCCGCGACGGCGGCGAGGAGGAGGAACGTGGGCTGGAGGAGGCTGTAGGCGCTCGGGGCGAAGCTCGTGGTCGCCTCCGTGAGGGGCGCGGTGAGGACGAAGGCGGTCGCGAAGAAGACGGTGCTCGCGAAGGCGAGGGGCGCGAGGGTTTCGCCGCGGTGGTGGTGGATCGCGGCCTGGATGGCGATCGCGAGGCCGAGGATCGCGACGAAGAGGACCGCGGGCGGCCAGACGTGGAAGTAGAGCGCGAGCGCGACGCCGCCGAGGAGCGCGGCGCCCGTCGGCTTCGCGAGGGTTCGCGGGTCGCGCGCGAGCGCGCGGAGGTCGGCGCGGTGACGTTCGGCGGCGGCGTGGGCGACGAGCCACCCGAGGACGGCGAGCGTGCTGAAGAGTGCTTCCGCGACGTGATGGTCCGCGTAGCCCGCGAGCGACCGGATGAGGAACTCGCCGGGGAAGAGCGCGAGGAGGAGGATGGCGAAGGCGGCGGCGACGCGGCCCATGATGCGGCGCGCGACGAGGTACGTGGGGATCGCGATGAGGGCGCCGAGGAGCGCGGGGTACCAGCCGACGACGAGCTCCACGGTGTGGCGGTCGGGCGTCCGGAAGCCCGCCGCGACGATGGCGAGGGCGGCGGCGCCGAGGTCGAAGAGGGTTCCGAACTGGCCCGTGCCGGTGCCGGCGGGGTAGTTCGTGTAGGGGTCGAAGCGCAGCGAGGCGGGGAAGTGCTCAGCGCTGTAGAGCGCTTCGCGCAGGTGGTAGTACGGATCGGTGCCGATGTAGTAGCTCCCGCCGTTGTCGAGGAACAGGGCCGGGAACGAGGCCATGCGGACGTCCCACATGAACCACGCGACGGCGAGGACGAGGGCCACCTCCGCGACGAGGAGACTGGTCTTGAGGAGACGCCGCCGGTCCATACGGGCGGCCGATGGCGGGCCTCGGTTTTTAAGGTTCTGGATTCCGCTGGCCTCGTCGCCCGGGGGGGCTTCGGCGTACAACAACCTATATCAGCCGCCGAGGGTGGGGTTCCCCTCGTGATGCGCGGCGTCTTGAAGTGGACGGTCTTGACGGTGATCGCGGTGACCCTCGGAGGGTCGGCGGGCGCCGCCTACAAGATCTACGTCGCCCCGCCGGACGCGTGGATCCTCGTGGACGAGAACGGCAACGAGGTCGAGCCGCTCGATCACGGGACGCTCGTGGAGAACGTCTCCGAGGAGCCCGCGCCGGTCCCGCCCGAGAAGCCGGTCCCGCGCGACCCTGCGGCGAACGCGACGACGTCCTCGCTCACGCCGACGTTCCGGTGGGACGCGGGCGCGGCGACGGGCCCGGTCGTGTACAGCCTCGAGATCGTGTCGCGCCTCGGAACCCTGGAGACGCGCAACGTCATCCACAACATCGAGGGCGAGTCGTGGTCGCCCGCCTCGACCCAGCCGTTCGCGCCGGGGTCGAAGGTCACGTGGCGCCTCATGGCGCTCGACGGCACGCTCATGGACTCGGGCTGGACCGAGCCGCAGGTCTTCCACGTGCTCGTGAAAGCCTGATTTTCGGCCCCCTTACGGTTAAATACGGCGAGCCGCTTTCACGGCGTACCCCCCGCCGGGGTGGCTCAGCTGGTAGAGCGAAGGACTCATAATCCTTAGGTCGCGGGTTCGAACCCCGTCCCCGGCATTCTATTCCCGTTCGCGTTCGGCGCTCTTCCGAGCCGCGCGCTTGCCACGTCGGCGTGGTCGCTGAAGGCCGCCGCCCGGGCGGCGACGGGATCGCCTTGGGCCGCTCACGACGCCGTCGAGAATCCGGCCCATTGCGAAAGATGGTCGCAGTCCCACACGTCCTCCTCGATCAGCACGTTCGATTGCGCGAACGAGACCTTCATCCTCGGTGAGCACACGGAGAAGCCCGGCGAGCCGAGCGGCATGAGGAGCGCGTCCTGCGTCGAATAGTGCCCCGCCCCGAGGGACGGATCGCGCCGCATCAGGAGCGTGACGGGCGAGGATCCCACGATGGGGGTCATGCACGTGCTGGCAAGGGGCGGGGGGCAGGCGATGACGTTGCCGGGGTCGCGCGACTGGAGGCCGACGTTGACGATGGTGACACCGAGGGGTCCCCAATCCGTGTCGGGAATCGCGAGAACCTTGAACTCGCTCGTCGAGGTCCCTTCGATATGGGTGGGGTAGGCGCCAATGAATTCGCCGCCGCTCTCGAGGTAATTGTCGGGCCGGGGCCGGGCGCCCCCTTCGTAGGGGTCGCCGGGTTCCTGCGGCCATCCGACGTGGCCGTCACCGCCCAGGTCCTTCCAGACGCCGGTCCACATCTCGAGGGTGAACATGCCGGGTCCCATGCTCTGGGAGCCGTCGGTTCCGACGCCCACCGGTTCGCCGTCGCTTGCGACCGTCCGGCCGGTGCCGGCGAGGGGGACTTGGCGCTGGCGCGGGACGAGGTCGGCCCAGCCGATGAATGCATCGCGGGCTTCGAGACCGCGACCCTCGCCCGACGCGCCGCTTCCGGGAGCCGTCTCGTGCTCGGCGCGTCCGTACGCGAGGCTCACGGCGGTTGCGACCGGCCCCGCGAGGGGCGTGCCCCGGGCGCCGGTAGGCGTGATCTGACAGGCGTTGGGACAGAGCCCGAGGCTCGGGCTCCCCACGGTGTCCAAGAAAGGGCCTGCGGCGGTCGCGTAGACGTCGGAGAGGGGTCCCGGGGCGATCGCCGCGTAGCGGTCGATGTCGATCATGGAGGACTCGCCCGGCGTATAGGGGTACGTGTTGATGCCGTCGCTGCTGGGCGAGAGGAGGGGGTCCGTGACGGTCGTGACGGTCATGGGTCGGATGAGCGAGCCATCCACGAAGACGACGGGCACGACGGATCCCGCGGTATACCAATGGGCTCCCGACGAATAGGCGACGTCCGGGCTCCCCTTGTCGGGCCGCTTGAATTCGGTGACGAACGGATGCGGGCCGGGATCGATGTAAGAGAAGATGGCGGCGTCTGGTTTCAGGGCCCACTCGTGCTCGGGATCCGAAGTTTGGCCGTTCGCCGGAGCAAGGTCGCTCCGCTCGATGACGCCGTTGCCGTTGACGTCGAGCCACCAGCCGAAATACGCATGGAAACGGCCGTGTCCGGGCGCAATGATATCCGGGAGGTCTCCGCCGCTGGCGCGGTGATAGCTCGCTCCGGAGGACACGTCGTTGACGAAGGAGGTGGGCACGCTTCCGGAGGTGGGCCGCGACGCGAGGAATTCCGCGTCACGCCGGGCGGTGCCGGGACCGTCCTCGGGCACGCCCGTCTGGCGGTAGACGTCGTCGAGGAGCAGGATGCCCATGGCCGGCCGTGGCTGGGGCGTTCGTTCGAAGGGGCATGCGTCGGTGCCCTCTTGATGAATTGCCGCGAGGACGCAGTTGCGTTGCCCAGCGGCATCGAGGAGCAGGCGGTCGTCCTCCTCGGCTTCGTAGGTCACCCGATTGAGTACCGAGGCGGTCCCCGCGGGGGCGAGGATGAGGAGGGCAAGGACGATGAGCTGTCCCAGGCGGCGTGCAAGCAAGAGGTCGACCTCCCCGCCGTGCAGGCGGCGGGTCGCCCCTTATCGTTTTCCCCGGCGCGTCGCGGCGATGGGCCGATCGAAGCGCGGCTGCGAGACGGCTGGGGATGTCACGCATCGGGGGCATCCGCTCGTGCGCAAGAGGAACGTCGCGCGGCAAGCTCCGCCTGGCGCAGGGTGGACAATCCGGGGCCGCGCGGCCGAAGGCGTTGAATGCTAATCCGCTCATGGGGCACAAACCACGGGGATCGCAAAATTGCGGCGGGCCATGCGAAACTCACCGCGACCGCCGGGGCCGGTGCAGAAGCTCGGTGAACACGCGCTCCGCCTCGAGCACCTCGACGCCCGCGAGCCCGAGGTCGTCGAGCGTGTCGCGTACGCGGTCGGCCGTGTCCGTCTCCGCATACGTGTAGGCGCGGCCGCGTTCGAGCGAGTAGAAGGTTTCGATCGCGCGCCAGCCCCGGTCGGCGGCCGCTTCCGCGACGCGGCCGAGCGTCTCCTTGACGGCGTCTTCGTTCGCGCCCTCGGCGAGGGCATGGATGGCGAGCACGTGGCGTTCCACGCGAAGAAAAGGCGCGGCCCGGGCGTTGGGCCTTCCGGCCGGGTCCTAGATGACTTCCCCTTCGAGGAGCTTCTCGATCTTGTAGGGGAGGAGGTTCCGGTTGATCTTCGTGACCTCGAGGATGCGAATGTCGTCGCGCCGGCGGATGTCCTGCAGGAGCGGGTTGCGCGACTTCTTGTGAAGCGTCATGATCATGGGCTTCGGCGTGTCGAGGGCGGCCTTCACCGCGGCGCAGAAGCGGTCGGACTCCATCTCCATCTTGCCGACCTCGTCGATGACGATGACCTCGGCCTCGCGGATGGCCTGCTCGATCGCGGGGACGCCGAGGGATTCGAGCGCGTTGAGGTCGACGCCGAACTTGCCGACCTTGACCTTCGCGCTCTCGAAGTCGACGTGCGCGAGGATGCCTTCTTCCTTCGTGAGCCAGTTCACGAGCCGGAACCCGAGGCGCTTCCCGTCCTCGTCGATGCTCTCCGTGACCATGCCGCCCACGATCGTGTCCTTGGCCTCGAGCTTCTCGACGATCTTGAGGAGCGTGCGGGTCTTGCCGACGCTCGGAAGCCCCGTGATGCCGATCTTGAGTTCCTGGGGCATAGTGGGAGGTCCGCGGCGACCGTAACGAGGTCTTTCTTTAAATATCTGCCACAAATCGATGCGGCGTTCCCGGGTCAGGGCTTCGGAGTCCCCGGAAGGGCGGGGGCGGGGGCGGCCTCGGGGGCCACCTTCGTCCGCTTGAGGAAGAAGGGGGCCAGCGCGATGGTGATGGCCGCGAGGATGAACGCGGCCCGGACGACCGGGCCGGACCCGGCGGGGAAGAAGAAGAGGAGGGTCGCGAGCCCGAAGGCCGAAAGGACGAGGGCGACCGCGATGTGCTTCACGACCCCCTTCGACTTCGGGTACGCCACGTTGCTCATCATGAGGAGCGCGAGGATCGCGAAGATGGGGAGCGCGAAGCGCGTCGGCATCGCGATGAGGATGGTGAGCACGACCGTGAGCGCGCACCAGGGCGTGGGAAGGCCCTGGAAGGTCTTCGTGTCCGTCTCCGTCGGGTTCGCGTTGAAGCGCGCAAGGCGCAGCATGCCCATCACGAGCACGAGGCTCGCGGCAAGGGCGGCCGCGTAGGGCTCCGGGTCCGCGATGTAGGCGGGGTTGGAGTAGAACTTGAGGATCATGAGGGCGGGCGTCACGACGAACGTGATCGTGTCGGAGAGCGTGTCGAGGTCCGCGCCGAGCCGGGACCCGCCGAAGCGGCGGGCGACCATGCCGTCGGTCGCGTCGAACACGAGGCCGAGCACGATGAGCGCGCCCGCGATGAGGAAGCGGTCGCTCGGGAGGCCGGGGAAGGCGTTCTGGAGGCCGGGGAAGAACGGCGAGTCGAAAGGCGTGCACGTGGGGTTGCCCGGGTTCGTGCACGCGTCCGTGCCCGCAAGCACGGCGATCGCGAGGAAGCCGCACGCTCCGTTGAGGAGCGTCAGGACGTCCGCGGGCGAGACGACGCTTCGCCAGCGGTTGAGGCGCGCGCGGGCCCGGAGGAGGTGATCGCTCCGCAGCCGGAGCCTCACTTTCGTGAGATGGCGAGCGTCGTAGCTCCGGCCCAGACGCGTTCACCTCCCTTGACCTTCACTTCGTACGCGGCGGGGAGCCAGACGTCGACGCGGCTCCCGAGGCGGATCATGCCGATGCGGTCGCCCTTCGCGACCTCGGCGCCCGGCGCGAGGTAGGGCACGATGCGGCGCGCGACCGTGCCCGCGATCTGATGGAGCCTCACGGGACCCTCGGCCGTCTCGATCACCCACTCCACGCGCTCGTTTCTCTCGCTCTCCTTCTTGAAGGCTGGCACGAAGCCGCCCGCGCGGTGGTCGACGGCCGCGATGCGGCCCGCGACGGGGGCGCGGTTCACGTGCACGTCGAAGGGATTCATGAAGATGGCCACGCGGGTGGCGCCGCCCTCGGCGGGCTCGACGAACGAGACGACGCCGTCGGCGGGCGAGCACACGCCGTCCGCGATCGCGCGGTCGGGGTCGCGGAAAAAGTTCAGGAGGAAGCCCAGGAACACGAGCGCCGCGAGCGCGAGCGCGGCGACGACGCCGTCGCCCGTCGCGAGCGCGAGGGCGAGGAGCGCGACGACGCCGAGGCCCGTCGCGGCGAGCCACGACGCGGACCCTTGCGCGAAGCGGACGGCCGCCACGTCAGGCCTCCTCGGGTTTCGCGGCGGCGGGCGGGGCCGGCGGCGCGCTTGCGGGCGGGTCGGCGGGGCCCGGCGGCGGCGGCGGATCGTAGAAGCCCTTGCGGTTGCGCTTCCTCAGATCGAAGAGGTCGAGGATGTTGTTGTGCAGCTCCGGCAGGAGCATGAACACGCCGAGGGCGATGACGATGAGCGCGACGAGGCTTCCGCCCTTCCCGAGCACGGAGTGCATGAACTCGAAGCGCGCCTGCGTGCCGAGCTCGCCGATGGGGAAGCACGTGCCCATGAGGCACGAGATCGGTTGACCGATCGCGTCCCATCCGCCCTTGAACCAGGCGGGGAAGTCCCACACCTTGTAGGCGAAGACGATGCCCGAGTTGCGGAAGAGGTTCAGGAAGTAGATCACGGGGACCGTGATCGCGTACGCGAGGAGGCGGTTGCGGCGTGGCGAGCGCTCGAGGCTCGCGATCGCGCCGACGAAGATCATGATGCTCTGGATCGCGGTGCACGCGAGGATGATCGTGACCGCGTACTCTTCGGTTCCGCCGCCCGTGAGGAAGACGTCCCACGAGCCCGCCTCGAAGATGGAGGGCTGGATGCTCGACTCGACGCCGAAGAGGAACGCGAGCATCCACGACGTTTGACCGGCCGTGAAGCGGATGAGCGCCTCCGTCGCCTCGGGGATGCGGTAGATGACGAAGTAGCTCGCCGCGGCGACGACGCTCGTGCCCGTGAGCCAACGCATCGCGTGCGGGTCCTCCTTCCATTGGTAGGACTTCCATTCGTGCCACGCGATGTAGCCGAGGAAGAGCGGCGCCGCGAGCGCGAAATACCCGTTCACGGGGTCCGCGTCGTTGAAGAAGTGCGGCGCCTGGAAGGGCCAGTAGATCGCGAAGAGGGCCCACCCGGCGATGCGCAGCAGGTGCTTGCGCGGATCCTTCACGAAGAAGCCCGCGGCGAGGAGGCCGAGGCCCACGAAGACCATGAGAAGGAGCCCGCTCTCGAGGAGGTCCTGGGCCATGTCGTCGGCTTAGGAGGACACGTCGTAGATAAGCCTTCTCTAGCCGACCGCGGCGTGGAACGACCCGCGCCTGCACGCGCGCCCGGAGCGTGTCATTCGGCGGCCGCGGGCGGGCTCGTGGGCTTGGCGCGTTGCGCGATCTCCTCGGTCTTCGCGGCCTCGTCCGCCATCTCCTTCTCGATCGCGGCGAGCTCCTTCGAGAGCTCCGTGGGGTCGGGAATGGTGCCGAGCACGCGCTCGGCCGGGCCGATGAGCTGCTCGAGCTCCTTCTGCTTCGAAGGTTCCATCGGGGGAACCTGCGTGCCGGCTCCGAGGAACTTGCCGACGCCCTGCATGAGCGTGGAGATCTCGAACGGGAGCACGATCTTCGTCGCCTGCCCGTTGCCGAGCGCCTTCACCGCGTCGAGGGAGAGCACGGTGAGCGACTTCTGGTCGAGGGGCGCGGCGCCCATCGCGAGGATGCGCAGCGACTGCGCCTCGCCCTGCGTCTCGAGGATGCGCGCGAGTCGCTGACCCTCGGCTTCGAGGATCTTCGCCTGCCGCACGCCTTCGGCCGCGAGGATGCGGGCCCGCTTCTGGCCTTCCGCGGTCAAAATCGCGCTGCGCTTCTCGCCGTCCGCGCGCAGGATCGCCGCGCGACGCTGCCGCTCGGCGGAGGTCTGCTCCTCCATCGCGGCCTTGACGGGCCCGACGGGGTCGACCTCGCGGATCTCGACCGCCTCGATGCGCACGCCCCACGCGTCGGTCGCGTGGTCGAGGATGTCGCGCAGGCGCGAGTTGATGCGCTCGCGGTTGTACAGGATCTCGTCCAGCTCCATGTCGCCGATCACGCTGCGGAGGGTCGTCTGCGCGAGCGCGATCGTCGCGAGCTTGTAGTTCGTGACCTCGAAGAACGCCTTGTCGGGCGAGATGACGCGGATGTACACGATCGCATCCACGTTCGTCGGGGAGTTGTCCTTCGTGATGACCTCCTGCCGCGGCACGTCGAGCACCTGCGTGCGGAGGTCGAGCTTCACCACCTGCGAGATGAGCGGGTACACCCAGTTGAAACCGGGATTGAGCTTCCGGCGGAACTGGCCGAGGACGATGAGCAGACCCTGCTCGTAGGGCTGCACGATCCGGACGCCCGAGAGGGCGAGGATCATGATCGCGGCGAGGATGAGGACGGCCAGGACGGTGAGGATGTCGGCCACGGGATTCCCGCGCCTCGAAAGGGTCCGCGAGGCTTAAGCGCGACGGCGGTCCCGCTTCACGGCCCGGGGTCGAACGCCTCGATGACGTCGCAGTCCCAAACGGAGGCGACAACCTCGCCGGCATGCGACGGAACGGTCACGAGCAGCGTGTCGGTGCAGGCCTCGATCTCGAAACCGGACGTCCCGAGCGGCAGCATCAGGAGGTCGGAGCGGTAGAGCCCCGCCTCGTAGACGTCGCGGCGCACGTTCAGCTCGACCGGTCGCGACCCGGTCACGTGGAACGCGCCGGGATCGTTCAGGCATCCGTTGGCCGAGTAGCAGACGGGATTCGGGGGCGCGCGGCTCGGTTCGACGATCACGTCGGGTTGGCCGCGGTAGTACAGGAATGCGCCGGCGGCGCCCCAATCGGGGAAGGGTCGCAGCACGAGACGCGTGTAATCGAGCACGTCGCCGGAAGGCGTGCGGGCGGGGATTCCGAAATATTCTCCGCGCGGGCTCGCGTAGTCGTCGGCGCGCGGATCCGACCCGCCGTCGTGGGGATCGCCGGGTTTCGCCACGCCGACGTAACCGTCGAGGTTCAGGTCCCGCCAGACCCCGACGCGCAGCGTGAAGGCGAGGGCGCCGGGCGCCATGGCTTGACCCCCCGTCGCGGAACGCCCAGGGAGCGGGCCGGGTTGGCCGGTGTATGCGCTGAATTGGAAGCCCGTGGTGCCGTATCCGTAGCCCGGGATGAGGTCGATCCAGTCGGTGTAGGCCTGAGCGTACGCATCGCCGCGGCCCGCGTTCGAGGAGCGGGCGCCGGGCCGCCACTCCTGGGGATAGGGCGCCCAGAAGGCGCCCACGGCCGCGCCGTAGGGCGGATCGGCGAAGGTCCCCTCGAGCGGCGTGTCCCGGGCCGGCCGGGGACCCAGCCCACCGTCCTCCGCGAGGGTGCCGAGGCTCGGCGAACCCGTCGAGACGACAAGGTCGCCGAGCACGACGCCGAAGACCTCCGCGACGGGGCCCGGGGCCACGGCCGCGTAGAGGTCGATGTCCACGAGCGAGTCTTCGGTCGGCGTCCAGGGCCGGTTCTCGCCGCTTGGCGCGAGGATCGGATCGGTCACGGTGGCGACCTGGAGGGTCCGGGCGAGGGAACCGTCCGTGAAGAGGATGACCCCCGCGAAATAGGCGCTCGGCGTTCGCGCGCTGTAGTAAGGCGTCAGACCGGGGTCGTACTCGAAATCCGGCTCGGAATCCTGCGGCCTTTCGAAGGTCGCGAATCCGGGGTGGCTTCCCGGCTCGACGTAGGAGACGAGATGGTGCCGACGGATCGGAACCCACTCGTTGCCGTCCGCGAAGGCGTCTCCCGTTCCGCGGTACTCGAGAACCTCGTCGTCGTCGACGTCGTGCCACCAACCGAACCAGGCACGGAACGTGCCCGCCCCCGGCAGGACGACATCGCGGACGAACCCGCGGGACGAGCGTTCCAGGTTCGACCCCGCGCCGGCGTCGGGGCCTGAAGCGGGGTCTTGCGCGCTCTCGAAGGGACGTCCGACGCCGAAGGACGTGAGGTAATGGTCGTCGAGCATGCGGACGCCGAGCGCGGGCCTCGCCGAGCCGGTCGGCTGCACGGGGCAACCGTCCCGCGCGACGTGCTCGAGCGCTTCGGGCACGCAGTTCCACTGGCCTTCCCCGTCGATCCATACCCGGTTGTTCTCCCGGGCTTCGAACGCCGGCTCGGTCCCGACGGGGGCGCCCGCGACGAGTGGCGCCGTGAGCGCGACGAGAAGGACCGCCGCGAGGACCCGGCGCGGGCGGATCTTCCGATCGAGCGTCCCGTCGCCCGGCACCGCGCGCAAAGCACCGATGGAAGGACGGGAGGAAGGCGCGGACATCGCGAAGACCCATCGATCATTTCCCCGAGGGCGATCAACGTATCGTCGGCCTGTCGCGCGCGGGTCGAACGGTCCCTCGCGCCTTAAACTCGGTGCGCCCGAGGCGAGGTCATCTTGCCGGTGGATTTTGGCCCGAACGGTTGCCTCAGGCGAGGGGTTCGATGCGGTCGCAGTCCGAGACCGTCGCGCGCTCGTCCGCCCACGAGAGCGTGAAGGGTCCCGCGCAGGCCTCGACCGCGAAGCCGTCCGTGCCGCGCGGCAGCAGCACGGCGTCGGAGCGCGCGACGGCCTCGCCGTCGAGGCGCATCGCGAGGCGGATCTCCCGCGTTCCCGTCACGAGCCACGCCGCGGGATCGACCGCGCAGACCGTCGTCGGCGACGCGCACAGCCACGGGTCGCGGGCGCATTCGGCCCATCCGCCGACGTTCACGATAAGCGGCGCGTAGTTGCAGTTCACGAGCACGCCCGCGCCCCAGTCCGGGTCGGGTCGAAGCGTCACCACCACGCGCGCGAACGTCGAGACGAGCAGCTCGTCGACGGCGCGCGGGGCGAACTCGCCCGCGGCGTTCGCGTAATCGTCCGCGAGCGGCTTCGATCCGCCTTCGTACGGGTCCGTCGGATCGGCCCGGCCGACGAAGCCGTCGCCGTCGAGGTCCTTCCAGAGGCCCGTGCGCAGCTCGAAGGCGAGGTGGCCGGGAAGCATCGCCTGCGCGCCCGTCGCGGAGCGGCCCGGGAGCGCGCCCGGCTTCGGCGTGGGGGGCCCGGCCGCGCCGCCCTGGGGACTCGTGAGGCCGACGGCGCCGTAGCCCCAGCTCGGGAGGAGGTCGATCCAGGGCGCGTAGTGGAGGGTGTAGCTTTCGCGCTCGCCCGCCGCGGTCGATCCGGACCCCGGCGCCCATTCCCGCGGATAGGGCGCGTACAGGCCCTCGTAGACGGGCTCGGCGGGGCCGGCAAGCGCCGTCCCGCCGAAGGGGACCGGCCCGATGCGTCCGCCGTCCGAGAGCGCGGAGCCGTAGCTCGGGCTCCCGACGAAGAGCAGCAGGGGCCGCGCCACGCCGGCGTACAGGCTCTCGACGGGGCCGGGCGCGATCGCGGCGTAGGTGTCGAGGTCCACGAGGGAATCCGCGCGGGTCGTGTAGGGACGGCCCTCGCTCGGCGCGAGGAGGGCGCGCGTGACCGCCGCCGATTCGACGGTCCCGAGGAGCGAGCCGTCCGTCGCCACGATGAAATCGTCCTCCCCGCGCGGATCGCACAGGAGCGTCCAGCGATCGCAGTCGAGCACGAGGTCGGGGCTCGTCGCGTCGGGCCGGTCGAGCGTCGTCACCGTGGGGTGGCTGCCCGGCTCGATCCAGACGTGCACGCGGGCCGCGCCGCCGATGGGCGCCCATTCGTTGCCCACGACGGGCGCGAAGCCGTTGAAGCGCGCCTCGATCAGCTGGTCGCCGTCGTCGTCGCTCCAGTGCCCGTGGAGCGCGCGCCACGATCCGGCGCCGGGAAGGATCGCGTCGGGCAGGATCCCGAGCGATTCGCGCGCCGGGTTCATGCCCAGGCGTCGCGTCTCCGCCGTCGTGAGGCCCCCCTGGCCGGGGCGCCCCGGCTCGGCGGCGTAGTCCCGCAAAGTCGTCGCGCCCGCGTAGGTCCAGGCGAAGGCGTCGAGGACGAGCACTCCGAGGGCCGGGTGCGCGAGGCCCGTGAGGACGGCGGGGCAGGCGGGGTCGTCGGGGGCGGCGAGGCATGTGCGCTGGCCGCGCGCCGCGTGGGCGTTCGCGCCCGGCTCCTCGATCTCGAGGCGGGCGTCGAACGTGGTGGACTCGGCGGCAACGGGCGCAAGAAGCAGGAGCGCGAGGACGAAGACGGCGCGCATGGTTGGGGCGGAGGGTGTCCGATGGGCCAAATAGCTATCCGGGAATCGTCGACACGGCGAGATTCCCCACGAGGTCGCAATCCCGCAACACGGCCTCCGAGGGGCCCGTCGCGGGATCCTCGTAACGGAGCCCGAGCGTCTCGGTGCAGGCCGTGAAGGCGACGTTCATCGTTCCCCTCGGCATGAAGATGGAATCGGACCGGTACACGCCGGGATTCCGATCGACGCCGCGCGCAAGCAGCGTGATGGTTTCGGACCCGCCGATGCGGACCCCGTTCGCGATCACGGCATCCCATGGCCCGTCGGGCGTGAGCGTGATGGCGAAGACCGGCTGCGATCTCGGCGGGTGGGACGTCACGAAGAGCGGGAAGAACTCGCCCCGGGTCTCCACGTAATCGTCCGGGTTAGGCCGCAGGCCGCCCTCGTAGGGATCGGCGGAGGCCGTGCCGATCCAACCGTCCGCGTCGAGGTCTCGCCAGAGGCCCGTGCGAACCTCGAACGAGACGAAACCCGGCGGCGCCGCGAGCCGACCGTCGGCGTCGCGCCCGGGCATCTCGCCGGGGAACACATGCGTGTTGGCGGCAGCGCCCGTGGACGCGTAACCGTAGCGCGGCAAGAGGTCGATCCAGCCGCGGTAGCCGGCGACGAAGTCCGCGTGCCGCCCGCTTGCGGTCGAACCCGCGTCGGAATCCGTTTCGTGCTCGTATCGACCGTACGCGGCCCCGGCGGCAAATGCGAGCGGACCGTCGAGCGCGGTGCCCGTTGCGTCGGGCGGGTTCGTAACGCGACCGCCGTTCGCCACGAGGCTTCCCGAGGAAGGGCTTCCCATGGCGTCCACGTCGGGGCCCACCGTCCCTCGGTAGAGCGCATCCAGGGGCCCGGGGAGGACGGCCACGTAGCGGTCGAGGTCGACGCGCGATTCGGGCCCCGGCGTGTAGGGGCCGAACTCGCTCGGCGCGAGCGTCGCGTCGTTCACCGTGAGGACCGTGAGCGCGCCGAGGAGGGATCCGCCGAGGAAGATGTGCTGGCCGTTGCCGACCGAGTTGTACGTGATGCCGCTCACGCTGTAGTAGAAGTCCGGGCTCGCGCTTCCGGGGCGGTCGTGGGCGGCGTAGCCGGGGTGCGCGCCGGGCTCGACCCAGGCGAGGATCGTCGCGCCTTTCTTGATCGACCATTCGTTGTCGGGGCGCGCGACCACGGCTTGGCCCTGCCGCTCGTCGCGATACTCGAGGAGGCCGTCACCGTCGAGATCGTTCCACCATCCGTACCAGGCTTCGAACTTGCCGAGGCCGGGAAGGATGAGATCGGGCAGATCGCCGCCCGAGTCCCGTCGCGTGTTCGTGTCGCCGCCGACGGCGAGGCCCGTCGGCACCCGCACCTCGATCGGGAGCGGGTCCGCCCTCACCGAGGTGGTGCCTTCGTCCTGTTGCTCCCGCAGACGTCCCTCGGGATCCGAGATTGTCTCCCGCTGGTTCGAGAGCCCGGCACTCGATCGGTAAACGCTGTCGAGGACGACGACTCCATTCGCCGGCGCCGTCCCGCCCGTCGGGACGAGGGGGCAACGCGCATCGTTGAGCGCGAGGGAGCTCGCCGCCGCGAGGCATGTATGTTGACCCCTCCCTTCGTGGACGAGGGCGTCGGGTTCCCCGATTTCGTACGCGACGTCGAGGACGCGGTCGAGCGCGGTCGCGGGGACGCTCGCGAGGATCAGGACCACGAGGACGATGGTCGCGATGGCGCGCAACGGCAGGCCTCCCTGCGTCGAGGGTGCGAGAGGGGGCATCAAGGTGACGGCCGGGTGTCGCGCCTCACGTCCGCGACGCGAGCGGCCCGATCCAGTCGCAGTCGCGCAGCGTCGCGGTCGTCGCCCCTTCGGGCCCCGCGTAGGCGAGCGTCAGCGCCTCCGTGCAGGCCGTGAAGCCGAAGCCGTCGGTTCCGAACGGGAAGAAGAGGCTGCCCGACCGGTAGAGGCCGGGCGTCCGGTCGTCCCCCGCGCTGAAGCCGGTCACGTCCCGACGGGCCCATACGGACAAGGTCTCGCGCCCCACGAAGTATCCGCTCGAGGTCGGCTCGTTGACGCAGAGCTTCCCCGCGTCGCGATCGACGCACGCGACCGCCGTCTCCGGATCGGTCCCCGTGACCGCGACACGCTCGTGGGCGAGGACGCCCGGGCTCCACGCGGTGTCGGGAGTGAGGACGATCCTGAAGACCTCGCTTTCGACCCCGTCGAGCGCGTCCGCGAAGAGGCCGAAGTATTCTCCGCGCGGATCGACGTAATCGTCCGGCAGCGGACGCGTTCCGCCGTAGTACGGGTCCGCCCCGCCCGAGCCCACGAAGCCGTCGCCGTCAAGGTCCTTCCACAGGCCCGTGCGCACCTCGAAGGAGAGGAAGCCGGGGAGCATGGCCTGGCGCCCTTCGTCGGTCTTGCCGGGCAGGGGACCGCCGCGCAGGAAGTAGAACGGATCGAGGAAGTTCGTCGAGCGGTAGCCCCACGTGGGAATGAGGTCGATCCACGGCGCGTAGCGTTCGACGTGTTCGGCGTGGCGTCCCGAGGACGAGGAGCCTTCGCCATCGGCCCACTCGCGCGGATAGCGCGCGTAGACCTCGCTTGCGAGCCCCGCGACGAAGGGCTCGCTCGCTTCGAGGCCGATCTCGCGGGGCGAGAAAACGCCCGGCCGGCACCCGTTCGGGCACGTGCCGAGGCTCGGGCTCCCGAGCGTGTTCACGAAGGTCGCTGCGGTCGAGCCGTAGAGCGTTTCGACGGGCCCGGGGGCCGCGGCCGCGTAGACGTCGATGTCGACGAGGCTGCGCGCGGTGGTCGTGTAGGGCGCGGTCCCGTCGGCGCTCGGCGCGAGGATCGGGTCCGTCACGCTCCGCACGGTCATGCGCTGGACGAGCGATCCGTCGGTGAAGACCACGAAGCTCGTGGCCTGGAGACCCGACTGGTAGTACGTGTAACCCGAGAGGACGTAGCGCGAAAACCAGAAGTCCGGGCTCGAATCGCCCGGCCGTTCGAGGCTGCGCCAGTCCGGATGCGACCCGGGGCTCACGTACGCCGCGATCCGCGCGGAGCCGCCGGAATGCCATTCGTCGTTGACGCGCGCGTGGGCGCCGCTTTCCCCCCACGACGCGATGACGCCGTCCTCGTCCTTGTCGTCCCACCACCCGTGCCACGCGCGAATCTGCCCCGGCCCGGGCAGGATGACGTCCGGCGCGGTTCCGCCCGAATCGCGGTGCGCGTTGTTGCCGTGGATCGGGATCCAGTTGACCGCCGGGCGCTCCGTCGGCGCGGCCTGGACGTCCGACGCGAGGGTTTCGAGATTCCTCGCCGCGTCGGCCGGAGGGGGCAGGCCAACGTGCGTCGTGTAGAAGCTGTCGAGCACGAGCGTGCCCATCACGGGCTCGCCGGGGGTTTCCCATTCGTCGTAGGGGACGACTTCGCGCGGGCATCCGGGCGCGTCCATCCCAACCATGGCTTCTCGGATGCAGGTCTTCTGCCCGAGGGCGTCGAGCGCGGGACCGTTGACCTCGTCGGCTTCGAGCCTCGCGTCGGAGAAGTATCCGCCCGCGAAGGCGGGTCCGGCCAGAGCGAGGACGACCAGGAGGGCGAGGACGGTCGGACGCATGGGTGGGCCTCTTCCCGCCGGCTTGCACCGGACAGGTCAAGAAACCGCCGGCGCGCTGTCGCCCGACGCCCCCCGCTCGGACGGTCTGCGCCCGGGCCGGGCGCGCCTCACGTCCGCGACGCGAGCGGCCCGATCCAGTCGCAGTCGCGCAGCGTCTCCTCGACCGGGCCGTCGTTCTCGACGTACTTGAGGGTCAGGAGCTCCGTGCACGCGGTGAACGCGAAACCCTCGGAGCCTTGCGGGAAGAACGCCGCGTTCGAGCGGTAGAGGCCGGGCACGGAATCGCTCCCGACGCCGGCTTCGGTCACGTCGCGGCGCGCGTTCAGCACGATCGGCTGCGTTCCCGTGTACGCGCCGTATCGCGTCGGATCCTTCACGCAGTTCGGGACCGTCGCGCTGCGGCCGGTGCAGACCACGTCGTTGCCGCCCGGGGATCCCGTGAAGTCGTCGACGACGATGACGCCGGGGCCCCACGTCGTGTCGGGAACGAGGACGATGCGGAAGGAGACGTGGCTCGCGTACGAGCCCTTGTCGGCGAAGATGCCGAAGAATTCTCCGCGGGGGTCCGTGTAGTTGTCCGGAAGAGGCCGGAATCCGCTGTGGTAGGGGTCGGGCCCGGCCGTCCCGATGTAGCCGTCGCCGTCGAGATCCTTCCAGATGCCGGTGCGGACCTCGAACGAGAGGAAGCCGGGCATCATCGCCTGGCGACCGTCGGCGGTCTTGCCGGGGAGGGGACCGCCGCGGGCGTAGTAGGAGGCCTCCTGGTGGCTGACGTTGCGGTAGCCCCACGTGGGGATGAGGTCGATCCAGCCGCGGTACGCGGCGAGGTGGTCCGCGTGGCGGCCCGCGCTCGTGGAGCCCTCGCCGGGCGCGTGTTCGCGGGGGTAGGGGGCGTAGAGATTACGGACGTGCGGCGCAAGGAGGGGCTCGAGCCCCTGGATCGGCGTCCCGCGCAGGGAGAACGGCCCCGGTCGGCATCCGTTGGGGCACGTCCCGAGCGACGGGCTTCCGAGGGGCCACACGAGGTTGCCGACCGTCGCGGCATAGGCCGAGGCGACGGGGGTCGGAGCGAGCGCCGGATACTCGTCGATGTCCACGAGGCTCGTGGGGGACGTCGTGTACGGGGCCGACCCGTCGGCGTTCGGGGACAGGATGGGCTCCGTGACGCTGCGGACGGTGAGCGTTCGCATGAGGCTCCCGTCGACGAACAGGATGTAGTTGTCGTTGTTGAGGCCGGTCTGGTACCATTCGTAGTTGCTGCCCGCGTACGGGACGTACCAGAAATCGGGGCTCGAGTCGCCGGGCCGGTCGAGGTTCCGCACGTGCGGGTGGCTTCCGGGGTCGACGTAGGCCGCGAGCTTCCCGAGCGTCTTCGAGAACCATTCGTCGTTCGACTGCGCCGCCGCGCCGGTCCCGCGCCACGCCTCGATGACGCCGTTCCCGTTGAGGTCGTTCCAGTGGCCATACCACGCGCGAAGCTGGCCCTGTCCGGGGAGGATGACGTCGGGCAGGAGACCGCCCGAGTCGCGGCGCAAATTGTTGCCGCCCTGGCTCGTGCCGGGCTGCGTCGGGCCGCGGCCCGCGGCGACCGCGTCGTCCACGTCGTCGACGGTCTCCCCGAGGTTTCCGACGAGAAGGCCGGGCGTCGGGAGCCCGCTCTGGGTCGTGTAGTGGCTGTCGAGGACGCGGATGCCGGACGTGGGGTTCGGCTTGAAGCCGGTCACGATGGGCTGGACCGGGCAATCGGGTCCGCCGCGCGCGTTGACGGCCTCCGCGATGCAGTTGCGCTGGCCCATGGCGGCGAGCCGCGTCGACCGACCGGGCTCGTCGATCTCGTAGGACGTGTCGACGAAATATCCCGCGCCGGACGCCGCGCCGGCGGCGAGAAGGAGGACCGTGATCAAGGACACGCTGACACGCATGGAACCCTCTCCGTGGGGTGAGTGCGGGGGTGTCGTCTTCTATCCATCGCAGTCCCGTCGGGTCAACCGGGGGGCGCGAGGGGTCCGATCCAGTCGCAGTCCTTGAGCGTCGCCGTGGCCTCGCCTTCCGGCGTGTCGTACTTCAGCGTGAGCTCGTCCGTGCACACCGTGAAGCCGATGCCTTCGGATCCGAACGGGAGGAACATGGCGCCGGATCGATAGAGCCCCGGCGTGCGGTCGTCCCCGGCGCTGTAGCCCACGACGTCGCGCCGCGCGCTGAGCGTCAGCGTCTCGTTGCCGAGGTAGTATCCGCTCGAGGTGGGCTCGTAGACGCACGTCGTGCGGCCGCCCTGCTCGTAGCAGACGATGTTGGGTTTCGTCTTGTCCGCGCCGGTCAGCGCGACCTTTTCGTAGTCGAGCACGCCGCCCCCCCACGTGGTGTCCGGAACGAGGTGGAGACGGAACGACGAGGCGGTCTGGTACGACCCCGAATCCGCGAAGATGCCGAAGAATTCGCCGCGCGGGTCCGTGTAGTCGTCCCCGAGCGGGCGGGTTCCGCCGTGGTACGGATCCGATCCGCCGGAGCCGACGAAGCCGTCCCCGTCGAGGTCCTTCCAGATGCCGGTGCGGATCTCGAACGAAAGGAAGCCCGGCAGCATCGCCTGCCGGCCGTCGGCCGTCTTGCCGGGAAGCGGCCCGCCGCGGAAGAAGTAGTAGACGTCGAGGTTGCTCGTGGAGCGGTAGCCCCACGATGGGATGAGGTCGATCCACGGCGTGTAGGCGGCGATGTGGTCCGCGTGCCGGCCGGACGACGTGGAGCCTTCGCCCTCGGCCCATTCGCGCGGGTAGGGCGCGTAGAGGTCGCTCGCGAGCGCCGCGACGAAGGGCTCGAGCGGGTCGAGGCCGAGGCCGCGCGTCGAGAACACGCCGGGGCGGCACCCGTTGGGGCAGGATCCCACGGAGGGGCTCCCGATCTGGTTCACGGGGCCGCCGACGGTGCTGACGTACAGCCCTGCGATGGGTCCGGGCGCGAGGGCGTTGTACACGTCGATGTCCACGAGGCTCTTGTCCGTCGTCGTGTAGGGGACCGTGCCGTCTTCGTTGGGCGCGAGGATGGGGTCCGTGACGGAGCGGATCATCATCGACTTGAGGAGCGACCCGTCGGTGAAGAGGATGAAGTTCGTGGCCTGCAGGCCGGTCTGGTAGTACGTGTAACCGGACCCGACGAATCGGGAATACCAGAAGTCAGGGCTCGAATCGCCCGGACGGTCGAGGTTGCGGTAGTCCGGGTGCGAGCCCGGGTCGACGTAGGCCGCGATCTTGCCGAACGGCTTGGAGCTCCATTCGTTGTCGACCGCGGCGCGGCTTCCGGCGCCGCCCCAGCTCTCGATGATGCCGTTCTCGTTCTTGTCGTCCCAATGTCCGTGCCACGCGCGCACCTGCCCGATGCCGGGCAGGATGACGTCCGGAAGCTCCCCGTCGGTGTCGCGGTGCAGGTTGTTCCCGCCCGTCTGGCCCGACGTGGCGGGAGCGCGCTGGCCGTCGATCGCGGCCGGGACGTCCTCGACCGTCTCGTCGAGGCCGCGTACGTGGTCGCCGGCCGGTCGGACGCCCTGGTACGTCGTGTAGAAGCTGTCGAGGATGAGCGTGCCCTCGTAGGGCTCGCGGGGCGGGGCGTAGAAGTAATTGGGGACCGGCTCGCGCGCGCACGGCGCGTCCCGCGACGCGGCCATCGCCTCGCGGATGCAGGTCCGCTGCCCTTGGGCGTCGAGCGCGAGACCGTTGATCTCGTCGCGCTCGAGCTTCGCGTTCGAGAAGTATCCGCCGGCGGCCGCCGATCCGGCGGCGCCGACCATGAGGACGATGATGAAAGACACGCTGACACGCAAGGCTGGGCCTCTCCTCGACCGTACGGATGCGAGAGGCGCCTTGTATTCTTCCCTGCTATGTCGGGTCCTGCGTGGTTGAGGGATCACGCGAGCCGCTCGATGGCGTCGCAGTCCCAGACGGGGTCGATGCGTTCGGCGCCGCCGGACGCGTGCCGGAGGTAGACGACATCGGTGCACGCCTCGAACCCGCCTGCGAGGGTCCCCGTCGGGAAGATGACGCCCCCGACGACGTACCGTCCGAGCTCCTGGCTGTCCCGGTACGCGTAGAGGGTGACCTCCTCCCGCCCCGATTTCCAGTAGTTCGTGGGCTCGCGCACGCAATTGCCGCCCGCGCACGCGAGGGTGGGCTCGTTGTAGATGGTCGTGAGCGAGGGCGGAGCGCCGACGAAGATGCCGGCCGGTCCCCACGTGTCGTGCGGACGCAGGGTGACGGCGAGCCGGTGGAGCGGCGAGGACGGCGAGGGGGTCTTCGTGACGAACTGCCCGAGGTACTCGCCCTGGCTGTTCACGTAATCGTCGGGGTCCGGGCGCGAGCCCGACTCGTAGACGTCTCCCGCGAGCGCGGATCCGACGACCCCGTCCCCGTCGGCGTCATGCCAGAGGCCCGTCCGAAGCTCGAAGGTCAGGATGCCGGGGACCATCGCCTGGCCCCCGTGTTCGCCGCGGCCCGGCAAGGGTCCGGGACGCAGGGAGGAGGCGTTCTCGTTCACGACATGGAGGGGCGACCAATAGGGCCGGAGGTCGGCCCACGGCTCGTAGGCGGCGAGATAGGCGGAACCGTACGCCGCCCCGACGCCGCGCTCGGTGTCCCGCCACTCGCGCGGGTACGGCGCGTAGAGCGCTGCGTGCGCCGGACCGAGCGGCTCCGCGACGGGCAGCGCGCCCATCGGAACGGGCCCGACGCGGCACCCGTTGGGACACCAGCCCATGCTTGGGCTGCCCAGGTCCGTGACGAGATCCCCCACCGTCACGCCGTAGAGGGCCGCGATCGGCCCCGGCGCGACCGCGGCGTAGCGGTCGATGTCCAGAAGCGACGTGGCACCGAGGGTGAACGGGAAGCGGCCGTCCGGGTCGGGCGCGAGGATCGCATTCGTGACGGTGTCCACCCGCGCTGATTTGAAGAGCGATCCGTCCACGAAAAGGATGATCCCGTCGCTCGTGGCGCCCGTGGCGTGCGCCCAGGCCCCGTAGGTCCCCACCATCGTGGACGCATAGACGATGTCCGGCTCCGTGGGCATCGGGCGGGTCCGCGCCCCGTAGCTGGGGTGGCTGCCGGGCTCGATGAAGCCGAGCATGGTTCCCCCGAGCGCCGGCATCCACTCGTTGGCCGGAGGATGCGCGCTCGGCGAGCTCGTCGCGCCCCGGTGGTACTGGATGAACGCATCGGCGTTCTGGTCGTGCCAACGCCCGAGCCATCCCTCGAACTGTCCGAAGCCCGGATAGATGATCTCGGGGAGGAGGCCATCCGTATGCCGGTGGAGACTCGTGCCCTGACCGTTGCTCGGGGTGCCCGAATTTGGCGCCGGGTCGCGCAGGGTCGCGAGGTAGCCCTCCACGCCCGGGACCACGGTGTAGACGCTGTCGAGCATGAGGATCGCGCGCTGGGGATGGTAGCGCGTGTCGACGACCTCGGGACAATCGGCCGTGCCTTCCCCGAGCGCGGCCTCCCGCACGCAGTTCTTCTGTCCGGGGGCCGGGCCGCCCTGTTCCTCCATCTCGTACTTGACGCGGACCTCGTGGATCTTCGCGAGGGCCGGGGACGCGAGGAGCGTGAAAGCGACGATGAGAAGGAGGAACCTGGCGGGGGGGCGCATGGCGAGCCTCGACACCAAGGCGTGCCGGGAGATCAAGAACCCTTTGCCGATCCGTCGACGATCCCCCGATCAGAGGGGTTCGACGGCCGCGACCCGCAGGATGACCCCGTCCACGCGCTCGATGCGCACGCGCGCCCCGACCTCGATGGGCGCATCCGCGGTCGCGCTCCACTCCTCGAGCCCGAGGCGAACCTTGCCCTTCGACGAGGTGGGCTCGATCGCGCGCGTCACGACGCACTCGCGGCCCACGAGCCGGTCGCCGCTCATCGTCGTGGGGGGCGCGGTCGCGGGCGCCATCTTGCGGTACGCGAGGATCGTGAGGACGGTCGCGGGGAGGCCGATCACGAAGGCGAGCGCGGGGGCCTGCCACGAGAAGAGGTCGAACTCGGGGACCGCGAACGCGATGAGGCCGAGCAGGACGAGCACGGTCGCGGGGACGGCGATGAAGAAGCCGGGCATCGCGGCCTCGATGAGGAGGAGCAGGATGCCGAGGATGATGAACGCCGTCGCGATGGTGGCGGGCTCGACCACGCTCCGTCACCCGCCGCGCGCGCCTTGAAGCTTTCCCGCGAAGCCCGCCCGCGCGTCCGCCGCGCGGCGAGACCCGGCGGGATTTATCTCGGGCGACGGATTTCGGGGCCGCGTGCCCGCGCGCGCCGCCCGGAGGACCGCCGCCACCGCCCCGCCGAAGGCGGGCGTGGACGAGGCCGGGCGCGGTCCCGTGCTCGGCCCCCTCGTCGTCGCGGGCGTGCTTGCCGACGACGAGCGCGCGCTCGCGGCCCTCGGCGTGAAGGATTCGAAGAAGCTCGCGCCGGCGAGGCGGGAGACGCTCGACCTTGCGATCCGCGGCGCGGCCGCCGCCGTCGTGGTGCGCGTCGCGGAGCCCGCGGAGCTCGATCGCGCGATGGCGCGCGGCTCGCTGAACGCGCTCGAGGCCGAGCTTTTCGCCGAAGTGCTCGACGCCCTCGGCGCGGACGAGGCCGCCGTGGACGCGTGCGACGTCGACGCGAAGCGGTTCGGTCTCGCCGTGGGCGCGCGCATGGCCCGGCCGTGCCGCATCGCATCCGAGCACAAGGCCGACGCGCGGCATCCGGTCGTCTCGGCCGCGAGCATCGTCGCGAAGGTGGAGCGCGACCGGCTCATGGCCGAGGTCGGGCGCGCCCTCGGGCGCGACGTCGGGTCCGGCTACGCCTCGGATCCGACGACGCAGCGCTTCCTCGCCGATTGGCACCGCGAGCACGGCGACGTCCCCGCGTGCGCGCGACGGCGGTGGGAGACGACGCGGCGGCTTCTCGCCCCGCGCGCCGCGAGCCTCGCCGAGTTCGAGGAGGGATCCCCATGACCGTCACGACCGTCCAGGAAGCCGTCGACCGCATCGTGAACGGGTTCCGCAAGCGCTACGACGCTTCGCCGGAGCTCAGGCAGAAGCTCAAAGGCAAGAACCGCATCGTGCTCCTCGACGTCACGGACGGCGCGGCGTACACGTTCCACGTCGAGGACGGCAACCTCGTGCGCGTCGAATCCGAGCGACACCCGAAGCCGGACGCGTCGATGAGCGTCTCGACGAAGGACCTCCTCGCGATCCTCAACAAGGAGCTGCCTGCGATGCGCGCGTACCTCGAGAAGCGCGTCAAGGTGAAGGCGAGCTTCACCGACATCCTCTTCGTCAAATCCCTGCTCGGTTGAGCGCCGGTCGACGCCGCGCGCCGCCGGCGACTCCGCCTCGCCCTACTTTCGCGCCTTCCGCGTCTTCTTCGCGCCGCGCTTCGGCGCCTTCCCGCGCGCCTTCGGGGCCTTGCGGGGGGCCTTGCGCGTCGCGGGCCCTTCGGGCCAGCGGTCGCTCACCTGGATCGCGTAGCCGTCCGGGTCCGTGAGCATGAAGCTCTGGCCGCCCCACGGGTTCGCCTCGATCGGCTGGTCCACGTTCGCGCGCATCGCCTGCGCCTTCTCCCACGCGCGCTTCGCGTTCGCGACGCCGATCGAGATGAGCACGCCCTTGCCGAGCTCGCCCGAGAGCCACGCGGCCGTGTCCGCGGGCGCGCCCTCCGGGATCGCGTCCTTGGGAAAGAGCAGGAGCGCGGCGTCGCCGGAGCGGACCGTGGACCAGCTCATGCCGCCCATGGACTCGCGCTTGATCTTGAGACCGAGGCCTCGGTAGAACTCGGCGGATTTCTCGACGCTCGACACGTTCAGGACGGGGGTGATGCCGCTCGCCATGATGATCGGGTGGCGAGCGGCGTCGTCCGGTTTGGCGTTTGCGGTGACTCAGTGCTTGTGGCCGTGCTCCATGTCCGCGGCCGTCCAGTAGGGCTCGACCGCGTATTCGAGCTTGAACGGCTGGTCCACGGGGCGCACGCACGCGACGGGGACGCACTCGTTCTTCCACACGAAGACGCCGTAGAGCCCGTTGACCTTCCCAGACACGGTGAGCGGCGACTTGCCCTTGAGGTATTGGACCTCGTCGAGGTCCTTGTCCGAGCACTTCGAGCCGCAGTTGCTCTTGAGCCTGAAGATCCCGACGTACATCTCTTCCGTGTACGTCGCCACGGCCTTCCACGTGGCCGTCACCGTCACGTTCCCCGCGGTGTCGTTCTCGCCCTTCGACGTCACGCCGTTGTTGCTCGGCAGGATGGGCACGCAGCGGCCCGCCACCGGCGTGAAGCCGCACGCGAAGGCGCCCGTGTTCCCGTCGAACGTGAAGTTCTGGGGGACCGCCGCGAGCGCGTCCGCGGGCTCGAGACCGCCGTCGTCGGTGGCCCCCGGCTTCTCGGGATTCCCGATGCAGCCGGCGAAGGCGAGCGAGAGAAGGAGCCCCGTCAGGGCGAACGTCGGAATGCGCATGGTCTGAGCCTCGACCGCGAGGCCGCTTCGCCCGCCATAAGTCTTGTGGCGCGGATGTTGCGGCGGCCGAGCGCACCTCGGAGCGCAAGGGGATCGGGCGCCGGGGCCGGGCGCCGGGCGTCGGAAGTCGGGACCGGGTCCGGGACCGGGCGCCGGGCGCCGGGACCGGGACCGGGTCACGCCATCGGATGGAGTTGCCCATCGAGGCGGAACGCCTGGTCCGTGGGGCTTGCGCAACCGATCTCGACGCAAGCCGTCTTCCACACCCGCACCGCGTAATACCCGTCCACCTCGCCCTCAAGCGTCAGCGGGGAGGAACCCTTGGCGGTCGCGATCTCGCGGCCGGGCGCGTTCCCGCAGGACGGCGCGCACGGACCGTCGACCCGATAGAGGCCGATGTGCAGCTCTTCGGTCCAGGGACTCGCGGCTTTCCAGGACAAAACGAGCGTGACCCGGCCCGCGCGGTCCTCCGGGGAGTCGGAGCCGACGACGCTGTTCTCATTGAGGATCGGCGCGCACCGGGCGCCCGCCGCGGACGCCGCGCAGGCGTGGACGCCGATGTTGCCCTTGAACACCAGGGGGGCGAAAGCTTCCCGGCGCGGTTCCGAGCGCGATGCCGCCTCGATGCCCTCCGCCGTCGACGAAGGGTCCTCGGCGGAGGCCGGAGACGGGCTCACGCAGCCGGCGAGCACGAGGGCGATCGCGAGGACAGGCGCGGGCAGGAGAGAGATTCGCATCGTGGGGACCTCGATCGCCGAATGACATGGGTATTGTTGCCGGTTGTGGATCGGTCGCAGAAACGAGGAAAAGGCGACCGATCCGCGAGGCCCGGGCGAAAACGATTAAAGGCAAACCCCCCCATCCCGCCGCGTCGGTGACGCCATGGCCAAGTCCATCTCGACCTTCGAGGACTGGATCGAGTTCTTCCACCAGTGGCAGAAGGACATCCAGTTCGACACGACCCTTCTCGGCGACTTCCACTTCGAGGCCAAGTTCGCGGAGGAGGACAGCCCCGTCATCGAGTTCGGCGACTACAAGGGCCGCGCGAAGTGGAACACCCTGATGCAGGTCCCCAACCAGCAGGTCCGCGACGCCCTCCTGAACCTCATCGTCTACCAGGGCGACACAGAGTTCGCCTCCGTCGAGCAGCAGCGCCACCTCGTCGCGACGGCCCCCTCGGACTACGACCTCAAGTCCATCGTCCGCGTCATGGCCGAGGAGCAGCGGCACGGCTGGCAGATGTCGTACCTCCTCGTCAACCACTTCGGCGACACGGGGAAGGTCGAGGCGAAGAAGCTCCTCGAGCGCCGGAGCTGGGACCAGGAGCGCCTCCTCGGCAGCTTCAACGAGCCGTGCGACAACTGGCTCGACTTCTTCGTGTTCACCGAGTTCGTCGACCGCGACGGCAAGTACCAGCTCAAGATGCTTTCGCGCTCGGCCTTCTCGCCGCTTGCGCGCAGCATGGGTCCGATGCTCAAGGAGGAGGCCTTCCACCTCGGCACGGGCCACACCGGCCTCCGCCGCATCCTGCAGGCGGGCAAGATCCCGACGGACCTCATCCAGCGCCGCTTCAACAAGTGGGTCCCGACGGCGTTCGACCTCTTCGGCAAGGACCGCTCCTCGACGGCCCACTGGGCCTACGTGTGGGGCCTCAAGTGCCGCTACGACGAGCTCGAGACCGACACGCCCGTCGAGAAGGAGAACCTGAACGACTACAACCGCAACCTCTACCACCGCGAGTGCGTCGAGCTTGCGACGCAGCTGAACGCGGTCCTCCCCACCGGAGAGAAGCAGATCCGCATCCCGGACCTCAAGTTCCGCCGCGCGATCGGCGCCTACGCGGACCAGCGCTGGACGGTCGAGGGCGAGAAGTTCACGGGCAGCGAGGCCGACTGGAACGACTACCTCGCCGCGAACCTCCCCACGAAGGAGGACGACGCGCTGCTTGCGGAGATCTTCAAGTCCAACGACTGGATCGCCCCGAAGGGGAAGTGAGCGCGTGGCCCGCGAGCGCGCGTTCTTCCTCACCGAGGAGGACCGCTTCTTCGAGGAGGTCCCGCGCCTCTTCGCGGCCAACCAGGCCCGCGAGTCGACCCGGTACGAGGCCGTCATCTACGCCCTGAAGCCGCAGGCGACGAGCGACGCCGTGAAGCGCGTCGCCGCCTTCGTCGGCGCGCCCCAGCCGCGCGAGACGGAGGCCGTCGCGCGCGCCCTGAACCAGGCGATCGCCACGTCGCAATACCCTTCGGCGCAGGCGCTCCTCGAGTTCAAGGGTCTGGGGATCGACCTTCCGCTCGCGACCGCGCTCGTCCACTTCTTCCGTCCCGCGTTCCCGCTCTACCGCGTCGAAGCCGTGGCGTCGCTCCAGGCCCTCGGCTACGCGGTCGAGCACCGGACGACGCTCGACGAGGAAGGCCTCGGCGCGTACGAGGGGGTCGTCGCCGCGATCGACCGCCTGAAGCTCCGCATCCCCTACCCGTTCGTTCCCGAAAGCAATTGCTTCCTTACGCGCGTCGTCGAAGGCGCGCTCGTCGCGCGGGCCCTGAAGCTCTGACGCGACCGGACGAGGGATCCGATCCGCGCGCGGCGCGGCAAGGGCTTCGGGTGCGGGGCCCGGCCCCCGCCGGGCTCGCCTTCAAGCCACCTCCGGGGCTTCGGCCGAAGGATGAGGACGGTCGCCGCGTACAAGGTGGACGCCTTCACGGACCGCGCGCTCGCGGGCAACGCGGCCGGCGTCGTCCTCGACGCCGCGGGCCTCACCGAGGCCGAGATGAAGGCTGTCGCCCGCGAGATGAACCTCAGCGAGACCGCGTTCTTCCTCCCGCCCGAAGGCAAGGGCGACGTCCGCGTGCGCTTCTTCACGCCGACGGGCGCCGAGGTGGACCTCTGCGGCGATGCGACGATCGGCGGATTCCACCTCTACGCGCGCGAAGGCCGGGCCGGCTCGTCGGGCGGCGTGGTCACGCTCCACCAGGAGACGAAGGCCGGCGTCCTCCCCGTCCATATCCACCTCTCAGGCGGCGTCCCCGAGCGCGTCACGATGGGCCAGGCGCCCCCGAAGTTCAAGCCGGGCCCGCCCGCTCGGCGCGCGGCCGACGCGCTCGGCCTGCCCGCGAACGCGCTCGACGCGGCGCTCCCCGTCGAGCGGGCGTACACGGGAATCTGGACGCTGCTCGTCCCGCTGCGCAAGCGCGCGGACCTTGACGCGATCGATGCCGCCGCCGTCTCCGACAGCGTTCTTGCGCTTTCGAAAGAACAGGGCATCGCGAGCGTGCACGCCTTCACGCGCGAGACGCGCGAGCGCGGGAACGCCTTCTCCGCGCGCCATTTCGCGCCCGCGCTCGGCATCCTCGAGGACCCCGTGACGGGCACCGCGTCCGGCGCGCTCGGGGCCTACCTCGTGAAGCACCGGGTGCAGCGTCCCGGCGAGCGAATCGTTGGAGAGCAGGGCGACGCGATCGGCCGCCCGGGCCGCGTCGAGGTCGAGGTCGACGGGGCGCCGGGCGACCCGCGCGCGGTGCGCGTCGGCGGTCGCGCCGTCGTGAGCTTCGAAGGGAGGATGGTGCTCCCGTGACGCTCAAGGCGACGGCCGCGAGCGGCGTCCTCACGCTCGCGCTTGCGCGTCCCGAAGCGCGCAACGCGCTTTCGCCCGACCTCGTCGCGGCGCTCCTCGACGCGCTCTCGCGCGCGGCCGCCGACGACGCCGCTCGCGTCGTGGTCCTCGCCGCCGAAGGCAGCGTCTTCTGCGCGGGCGGCGACGCAAAGGACATGGCCGCGCGCAAGGGCGACCCTCTCGCGACGAAGACGCGGCAGGAACGCGGCTTCGGAGCCCTTGCCCGCGCCCTTCTGACCTTCCCCAAGCCGACCGTCGCGCGCGTCCAGGGCGACGCCCTCGGCGCGGGTCTCGGGCTCGTCCTCGCGTGCGACTTCGCGGTCGTCGCCGATCATGCGCGCCTGGGGGCCACGTTCGCGAAGATGGCGCTCGCTCCGGACACGGGCGCGTCGTGGACCCTCCCCCGCATCGTGGGCCTGCGCGCCGCGCGCGAGCTCGTCCTCTCCGCGGAACCCATCGACGCGCGCCGCGCCTTCGCCCTCGGCCTCGCGAGCGACGTCGTTCCCGCGGCCGACCTCGACGCTCGCGTCGCCGCGCTCGCCGGACGACTCGCGGAGGGTCCCACGCGCGCGTACGGCCTCGCGAAGCGCGCGCTCCTCTCGGGCGCCGGCTCCGGCCTCGACGAGGCGCTCGCGCTCGAGGCGACGCTCCAGGCGCTCGCGTTCACGACACGCGACCAGGCGGAAGCGGTGGACGCCTTCCTCGCGAAGCGGACGCCCCGCTTCGAAGGGCGCTGACGCAAGGTTTGTGAAGCCGGGCGGCCGTGGCGGACGAGAGCCCCATGACGTACTGCAGCGCATGCGGACAGCTCCTCGCCCAGGACGCCCTCCATTGCCAACGCTGCGGCGCGCCCGTCGCGGGCGTCGCAAAGCCGGCGCTCACCGGCGAGCGTCCGATCTCGCAGGCGATCGCGATCGTCGCGCTCCTCCTCAACATCCTCGTGTGGCCTGGCCTCGGCTCGCTCGTCGTCGGCGAGAAGGTCGGTTGGTCGCAGGGCTTCCTCTTCCTCATCGGCCTCATCGGTTCCCTCGTCCTCATCGGCATCCCATTCGCGATCGGCGCCTGGATCTGGGGCCTCGTGACGGGCGTCCGGCTCCTCGAACGCGCGGCGGCCCAGGAACGCGCCGCCCGCGGCACCGCGTGAGGCAAGTTTCTTGTCCGAAGGCGCCCTCGGCCCCGACGTGACCCGCGAGCCCCGCACGCTCGAGGAGCTGCAGCGCACCCACCGGCCGCCGCCCGTCTCGCGCCTGCGGATCCCCCGCGCGGAGGCCGACGAGCAGTCGGCCGTCCGCAACTACGTCCGCGACCTCATCCTCGGCTTCTCGGACGGCCTCGTCTCCGTCTATGCCGCCGTCGCGGGCGTCGCGGCCGCCGTGCTCGCGCGCGACGACACCGCAAGCGTCCTCGTCGCGGGTCTCGCCTTCGGCGTCGCGGGCGCGCTCTCGATGGGCCTCGGCGAGTATCTCTCCACGAAATCGCAGGCCGAATACTACGCGGCGGAGGCCGCGCGCGAACGCGAGCACATCCGCAAGTACCGCGACCTCGAGGAGCAGGAGGTCCGCGAGATGCTGTCGAAGAAAGGCTATCCCGCGGACGTCGTCGAGACGCTCACGCGCGCGATCGTCGAGGACGAGGACCGGTTCGTGGACTTCATGATGCGCGAGGAGTTCGGCGTCGGCGAGGAGTCCGGCCGAAGCCCATGGATCGCGATGGGGCTCGTGATGGTCGCGTTCGTCGTGGGCGCCGTCTTCCCCGTGGCTCCGTTCGCCTTCCCGATCGGCGTCGCGAACGCGCTCGGGCTCGCGTCCGTCCTGAGCGTCGCCGCGCTCTTCGCCGCGGGCGCCGTGAAGGGCGGCGTATCGGGGCTCAAGTGGTGGAAGCAGGGCGCCGAGATGACGCTCATCGGCGTCGCGGCCGCCGCGGTCACGTTCGCGGTCGGCTACGTCGTGGGCGGCGTCGCGTTCTGACGCCGTTCGCGCTCGCGCGCGACGGCTTCGAGGAGAACGGCCGCGAGGCCCAGGATGAGCGGCCCCACGATGAATCCCGCGAGCCCGAAGGCTTCGAGCCCGCCGAGGATGCCGACGAAGACGAGGCCCGGATGGAGTCGCTTGCCGGCCTTGCCGACGACGTAGAGCAGCGTCACGTTGTCCACGAACCCCACGATGAAGAGCGTGTAGGCGAGGACGACGACGCCCGTCAGGACGTCGCCCGTGAAGATGGACCACACGGCGGCGGGCCCGAGGAAGATGACGGGTCCGACGTAGGGGATCATCCCCACGATGACCATGAAGAACGTCGCGAGGAGCGGCTGCGGGTACCCCGCAAGCCACCAGGCGAGCCCCGCGGCGCCGCCCTGCGTGAGCCCGACGGCGAAGTTCCCGAGCACGACCGCCCGGACCACGTCGCGGACCTCGCGGCGGAGGTCGGCCTTCGTGCCGTCGGGGAGGGGCATGACGCGCAAGACGAGATCCCGCAGCGATTCCCACTGGAGGCTCGTGTAATAGGTCACGAGGCCGAAGATGAACGCCCCGATGCCGATGGAGGCGAGGACCGAAAGCAGCGAGGGCGCGAGGTCCGCGAGCGCCCCCTCGAGGCGCGAGGTCAAGGCGAGCGCGGCCTCGCGCGAGCGGGCCTCGTCGAGGCCGAAGCGCGCGAGCTCCCCCGCGACGTAGGCGTCGAGCCCCAGGTCCTGCACGGCGCGGGCGATCGCGACGGCGTCGTCCGCGAGCACGGCGACGACGACCGCGAGGGGAAGGACGACGAGCGTGACGATGAGCACCGCCACGGCGCCCGCCGAGAGGCGCGGCCACCCCGTGCGCGCGCCGAGCGCGCGAGCGGGGCCGCGCGCGAAATAGCCGACGATGAGGCCGAGGAGCACGTACACGGCGTACGGCTCCACGACGACGAGGCCGAGGAACGCGAAGGCGGCCGCGGTCGCGGCGAGGAAGGCCCAAGCTCGCCGATCCATTGACGTTTTCCGGGCGCGCGCGGGGCAAGAGGTTTCTGGCCGGGTTCCGCTCGGTCCCGGACCCGGACCCGGACCCGGACCCGGACCCGATGCCCGGTCCCGGTCCCGGACCCGACGCCCGGGCCCGGTCCCGACACCCGACACCCGGTCCCGAATCCCGGCACCCGACACCCGGTCCGGTCCCGAAACCCGACACCCGGTCCCGAATCCCGGCACCCGACACCCGGTCCCGGTCCCGAAACCCGACGCCGGGTCCCGGCCCCGAAGCCCGACACCTGCGCCAACCCCCCGGAAGCTTTGTCTCGGCTTCCGCCGTTCGCCGCGTTGCATGGAACGGCTGCGGGTCGCGGTCCTGGGCGCGGGAACGATGGGTCACGGGATCGCGCAGGCGGCGGCGCAGGCGGGGGCCGAGGTGGCGCTGCGGGACGTGGAGCCCGCGGCGGTGGAGCGCGGTCTCTCCGGCATCCGGCGCTTCCTCGAGAAGGGCGTCGAGAAGGGGAAGATCATGGCGACCGACCGCGACGCGGCGCTCGCGCGCATCCGCGGGACGACGGACCTCGCCTCGGCCCTGCGGGAAGCGGACCTCGTGATCGAGGCGGTGCCGGAGAAGCTCGACCTCAAGCGGCGCGTCTTCGCGGAGGTGGTGGACCTCGCGCCCGAGGGATCGACCCTCGCGACGAACACATCGTCGCTCTCGATCGCCGCGATCGCGGAGGCTCTTCCGGAAAAGGACCGCGGCCGCGTCGTGGGGATGCACTTCTTCAACCCGGTCCCGATCATGAAGCTCGTTGAGGTCGTGCGGGGTCCCGAGTCGTCCGACGACTCGGTCGAGACGGCCCTCGACCTCGCGCGCTCGATGGGAAAGGAGCCGATCGTCGTGCGCGACGCGCCGGGCTTCGCGACGTCGCGCCTCGGCGTCGCGATCGGCCTCGAGGCGATCCGCATGCTCGAGGAGGACGTCGCAAGCGCGGAGGACATCGACCGCGCGATGGTGCTCGGCTACAACCACCCGATGGGGCCGCTCCGCCTCACGGACCTCGTGGGCCTCGACGTGCGCCTCGGGATCGCGGAGTACCTCGCGAAGGAGCTGGGCCCGCGTTTCGAGCCGCCCGCGCTCCTGCGCCGCATGGTCGAGGACGGCCATCTGGGCCAGAAATCGGGCCGCGGGTTCTACGCGTGGAAGTGACGCCATGGAATACCTTGTCCTCGCCGAGCGCCAGGGGCCCGTCCTCCTCCTCACCCTGAACCGCCCGGACAAGCGTAACGCGCTCAGCGCCGCGCTCCGGCAGGCGATCATCGACGCGCTCGCGAAGGACCGCCTCGACGCCGAGACGCGGGTCGTCGTCGTGACGGGCGCGGGCAAGGCGTTCGCGGCGGGCGCGGACCTCGACGAGCTGGCCGTGCGCAGCGTCGCCGAGCAGCGCGCCTTCATCTCGCCGCCGCACGTGTACGAGGCCGTCGCGCGCCACCCGAAGCCCGTGATCGCCGCCGTGAACGGCCTCGCGCTCGGCGCGGGGTGCGAGCTCGCGATGGCATGCGACGTGCGCGTCGCTTCATCGGCCGCGAAGTTCGGGCAGCCGGAGATCAACCTCGGCATCATCCCGGGCGCGGGCGGCACGCAGCGCCTCGCGCGCCTGGTCGGCCGCGGCCGCGCGGCGCGCCTCGTCCTCACGGGCGACGCGATCGATGCCGCGACGGCCGAGCGGTGGGGCCTCGCGGACGAGGTCGTCGAGCCGGAGGCGCTCCTCGCGCGCGCGATGGAGCTCGCGAACGGGATGGCCGCGAAGAGCCCCGTCGCGCTGCGCCTCGCGAAGGAGGCCGTGCGCGCGGCGGAGGAGCTGCCCCTCGAGGCGGGCCTCGCGCGCGAGATCGACCTGTTCACGCTCGCCTTCGCGAGCGAGGACGCGCGCGAAGGGATCGAGGCCTTCCGCGCGAAGCGGACGCCCGCGTGGAAAGGGCGTTGAAATCAATGCCCAAATATTCTCGTTGGCACCGGGCCTGCAACGAGGCGCCCGGCGCCTGCATCGTAGATGATTCCCTGCCGCGCGCACGTGCCTTCACAAGAGCCTTCCTTAAAGAACACGTACATTGGGCTGAGCGATCCGCTGGGCGCGATATGCACGTACATGGCGAACTCGTGTTCAAGGGACATGGAGAAGGCACGCTGCAGGTGATCCCAAGCAGCCCCAACTCGAACGGCCGCCATGCGCTCTGGTGAACGGAACGTGCGCCCTGCTTCCATTTCCGCTTCTTTCACAAGGTGATAACGTTCGACAGCATTCACCCCGAGGAGCGCCATCTTCGATTGAGCCACCACCACCTCGAACCTCTGCCCGGAGGGACTCTTGAATTCGAGCCGCCACCGAAGGCTGACGTCGCGGTAGCCGGGAGCCGTCCCTTCGCCTCCCCCAGCCTCGTGGGCATGCGACAAGATGGAATCGGGGTGTTTCGTCAAAAATGATCGGAGAACCTCGCTGTTTTCGATAGCAAATTGGTAGGCTTGCTTTAGCGAAAAGCCGCTGGCATTCAGGTCCTCGCTGCCGGGGGGTAGATGTTGGGCGAAGGAAACTGCACGAAGGGCACTGCTATGCCGAGGCACCCCCTCATCACGTTCAGCCTTTGGCATGACCACAGAACTCCGAGCCTTCGTATCCAGAATGAAGCGGTAGCCATTTTCATGTCGGCATTCCGCAATAACTCGTAGATGCAGGTCGTAAATGACTTCGTCATCCGCCGCGTTGCAGATGTAGACGAGGCGATCGGCTTTGCGGAGAGGCGCGAGGCGGACCTTTTCCCCCTCAAGGAGCTCGACCCGATATTCGCGGCCCTCGTGTTCGAAAGTCGCGGGGAGTATCCCGCCGCGCTCGATACGATTGAAACCTGGCCACTTCAGCCCGAACGCGGTCGCAAACGTACCAGGTTCTGAAAACTCCGCCCAGGTTTCTTGAGTACATTGCTCGGGAGCACAAGGCGTAAATGCAGATAGGTCTTCACCGGAGGCGACCGAGGAAATGATGGTAAAGTGGGTGACGTTTCCCGACTCGACCGCATGCATCTCAATGCGATGAGCCTTTCGCGTGGCACCCCACCCATCCAAACTGGGGAACACGGTTGAATTGAACGTCCAGGCGATGGAGCCGAGATGAACTCCGTCCTTGTAGATCTGATAGGACAGCAACGTGGAATCGCCACTCTCGAAGCAGGATCCTGAGAGGCAACCGACGAAAAGGGAGAAAAAGAGGAGAACGGTGAGGAGCCGTATCACGGAGGGGATCCCCTAATCTTGGTGTCCCGAGCCTTCGCGACAATGCAAGCATCAGTCACAGAAACGGGTGTCCCGAGCGGACAGCTAATCGCCATGGATGAAACCTCTGAATAGCCGGTTACGCTTGAAAATATTGATGAGTAGGTCTTGAGAGGCCCCCCGACTTGAACCTGGCAGCTACCCTCCACCCAAACGCACTGGTCTTGCTCGGCCCATGCATCCTGGCAAGAGCCTATCCCAGTACACCCGGTCCCGACAACTCGAGTCGTGCCCGAGGGAATGACCGCGGAAAATCCACGAGCAATGGCAGTCCCCGTCGCCGAACAGTGCGACGTCCCAGCATCCTTGCCGCAGGTCACGATGGCAACCGCAATCGCGGTTGCGCATAGCACAGGGCCAAGATTGTATGGAAGGCAGACGGTAACATCCCCTGTGGAGGCCCCGACTCCCCCGATGGAGGCGGACGCACAGGCTTGAGGGTCGACACCCTCATGATTGCCCAAAAGCCAAAATCGAGTTCCGTCCTGCAAGTCGTAGCCGACGCAGTCTCCGCAGTCAGCGCTGTTGGGGAAAGAAGCCCCAGGGGCGCAGTACCAGATTTCGGGATCCTCAGCAGCCGCGAATGGCGCGGGGGTGAGGCCAAAAGCGACGAGGACGACTGCCGTGTAGAACGCGAATTTGAGCATTTCTATTACTCCTTATGATTTTAGACCAAAGAGCCGTAGAGGCGCGACCTATTCCGACACCTCTTTCTTGTGACCGCTCGCAGTCTCCGTGGCACAGACAATCACCAGCAGCTCGGGGACCGTATCTAAATCGACACAGGCGACGGTCACGGTTTGCACTTCTTGATAAACGCTAGCCTTGGCTCCTCCGAAGGCGGTGTACGTGTAGGCCGACGACGTATAATGCACACCGCACGAGAGGGACGTTGCCGGGTCCCAAGTGCAGCTACCCCACTCTTGCCAACTGTCCTGTGGCAAGCATGCCACAGGGCCTGAGCAGCCGGTTGATCTCATCTCGACCCACCCAGGCACACGGGTAACAGTTTGCCCTCGAGACATGGAGAAACCGACGCCTGTGCACCTCGGCACGACACCCCCTGCGCAAGTCGTGTTGGCGATCGCGGTAGCGGTGGCGCAAACGATGGGGGTTAAGTCAGAGGGTACGCACTTTGTTTTGGTTTCCTCAGGCACCCCAAGCGAAAAACCCCCGACCGACGCGTAGCCGCAGGCCCACATATCAATCCCCTGGTGCCGACCCATCGCCCAGACCTGGAAAGGGTCGAGTTCATATCCCACGCAGTCCCCGCAATTTAAGGAAGACTGCGGATCACCCTCAGGACTGCATATCCAATATTCAACGTCTTGAGCCGCCACCCTCGGGGCCGAAAGGGGGGGAGGATTGCTAACAGCAAAGTAGTGATGTCCAAAATATGATTGAGCGCGAAATCATCGACCCATCAATGCGATACAACCCATAAAGATTTTTGGAACACGATCCAGCGGAAGCAGAGGAAGCGAGCGAACGCGGAGCGGAATCCCCTTATCCACCGCGGACGTTCGCCGCGCCGGGAGAACCCGACATGGCAGACATCGGTCGAGGCGCGGTCGCCGAGGCGATCGGAACCTTCGCGCTGGTCTTCGTGGGCGGCGGCGCCATCGCCGCGTGGACGGCGGGCTACTTCGGACCAGGTCCGACGGACATCGTCGCGATCGCGCTCGCGCATGGTCTTACGATCGCGGCGCTCGTCACCGCGCTCGGGCACGTCTCGGGCGGCCAGTTCAACCCGGCCGTCACCTTCGGCCTCCTCGTCGGGCGGCGCATCGACCCGAAGACCGCCCTCGTGTACGGCCTGTCGCAGCTCATCGGCGCGGCGCTCGCCGGCATCATCCTCGTGACGATCTTCACGAAGGCCCAGGTCGCCTCGGCGACGCCCGACCTCAACGCGGGGTCGGAGACGCTCCAGGCCGTGTCGTCGACGACGGGCATCATCATCGAGGCGATCCTCACCTTCTTCCTCGTCTTCGTCGTCTTCGGCACGATCGACAAGCGCAACAGCGCCCGCATCGGCGGTCTCGCGATCGGCCTCACGGTGACGCTCGACATCCTCATGGGCGGCCCGCTCACGGGCGCCGCGATGAACCCCGCGCGCTGGTTCGGCACCGCGGTCGCCTCCTCGCACTACGCGAACTGGTTCGTGTACTGGATCGGCCCGCTCGTGGGCGGCCTCCTCGCGGGCGTGCTCTACGGGTACTACTTCGACCCCAACGAGCCCGACGCCGTCGAGAAGGCGCGCGCGACCGGCAAGGCGTAGGTCCGGCATGGCGGCGGGTCGTCGCGTCTTCGACGCGCACGTGCACCTCCAGCCCTGGGAGCACCTGAGGCCGGAGGTGCGCGACGCGATGGTCCGCGGTCGCGACGACGCGGACGCCATCCAGGCGTTCCAGCGCGACCGCGCGGCCTTCCTCGCGCACCTCGACCGCGAAGGCATCGCGCGCGCGGTGCTCGTGAACTACGTGAGCCCGCGCGTCATGGGCTTCCCGCCCGAGGTCAACGACTGGATCGCCGCCTACGCGCGCGGCGAGCCGCGCCTCGTCGCGATGGGCTCCGTCCTCCCGGGCACCGTCGAGGACGCGGCCGCGGAGGTGCGCCGCCTCCACGCGCTCGGCATCCGCGCGCTCAAGGTCCACCCCGCGCACCAGCTCCTCTATCCGCACGACGAGCGCCTCGCGCCGGTCTACGCGGAGGCGGAGCGGCTCGGGATGCCCGTCACGATCCACACGGGCACGAGCGTGTTCCCGGGCGCGAAGAACCGATTCGCGGACCCCATCCACGCGGACGACGTCGCGGTGGACCATCCGCGCCTCACGCTCATCCTCGCGCACGCGGGGCGTCCCCTCTGGTACGACACCGCCTTCTTTCTCGCGCGCCGGCACGCGAACGTGCGCCTCGACCTGAGCGGCATCCCGCCCGCGAAGCTGCTCGAGGTGCTCCCGCGTCTCGGCGAGGTCGCGGACAAGTGCCTCTACGGAAGCGACTGGCCGAGCCCGGGCGTGAAGTCGCTTCGCGCGCACTGGCAGGCGTTCGAGCGCCTCGCGCTTCCGGCGCAGGCGATCGAGGGCATCCTTTGGCAGAACGCCGCGAAGGTGTTCGGTTAGCGCCACGCCCGCACGACGCGCGCGACCTCGCGCCACGAGCGCGCCGTCGCGTCCGCGGGCGCCGTGCCGTCCGCGTCCCGCGGGTACGGCGTCCACACGGTGCGCAGGCCGAGCTTGCGCGCGGGCAGGATGTCGCACTCGACGTCGTTGCCGATCATGCACGCGCGGCTCGCCGGGAGCCCCAGCTTCGCGAGCGCCTCCGTGAAGATGGTCTCGTGCGGCTTCATCCACCCGTGCTCGCCGCTCACGATCACGACCTCGAACGGCGCGAGGAGCTTCTCGCGCTCCATCGCGCCGCGCAGCGCGGGTCCGTCGGGGTAGTTGCTCACGAGCGCGAGGCGGAACTCCTTCGAGAGCTCGTCGAGCACCGCGGGGGCGCCGTCGAAGGCGCGCACGAGGTTCGCCTGGAAGTCCATGTACGCGAGGGCTGCCTTGCGGCCGAGGATGCGCGCGTCCGCGACGCCGAGCGCAAAGAACGCGTCCTCGAAGCGCGCCTCGAAGTCGAACTCGCGGTGAGACTCCGAGACGGCCGCGTGCTGACGCGCGCGGGCCGCCTCGTAGGCCTCGACGAAGCGGGGAAGCGGCGCGACGTCGCCCGCGGCCGCGAGGCAGGCCGCGAGGCACCGCTCGCGCTCGCCCTCCCACGGGGGGTCCGCGTGGAGGATGGTACCGAACGCGTCGATGAGGAGCGCCTCGAGGGGCATGCACGGGCGAGGGCGGGGGCGCACAAAGGCCTTGCGCCGGGCAAGGGTCAAGCCGGGGACGCGCCATCGACGGGCGTGCCCCGCCGCGCGCCGTCCGCGCCCCCCGACCTCGTGCTCGCCCGCCTGCGCGCGAGCTACCCCCCGCGCTATTCGTTCCTCGAGGCGGAGACCCCATTCCAGCTGCTCGCCGCCGTGATCCTGAGCGCGCAGTGCACGGACGCGATGGTGAACCGCGTGACGCCCGCGCTCTTCGCGCGGTGGCCCACGGCGGAGGCGCTCGCGGAGGCCGACCCGCGCGCGCTCGAGGAGGTCATCCACCGGACCGGATTCTTCCGCAGCAAGGCGCGGAATCTCCTCGGCATGGCGAAAGCCCTCGTCGAGCGCCACGGGGGCGAGGTCCCGGACTCCATGGAGGCCCTCGTCGCGCTCCCCGGCGTCGGGCGGAAGACCGCGAACGTCATCCTCACGAACGCGTTCGACAAGGCCGAGGGCGTGTGCGTGGACACGCACGTCGGACGCCTCGCGCGACGGCTCGGCCTTGCGCGCGGGGAGGATCCCGTCAAGGTGGAGCAGGATCTGATGAGACGCTTCGCGCGCGAGGACTGGCCGGACCTCACGTACCTGCTCATCCAGCACGGCCGCGCGGTGTGCCCGGCGCGGTCGCCGCGCTGCGGCGCGTGCGTCCTTACGGACGTGTGCCCGAAGCGCGGCGTCGCGAGGTCGCGCGCGGCGAAGCCGTGAAGCCGCTCACGGCGGCGGGAGGCCCCCATCCGCAAGGCGGCCGCATCCCCCGCAGTAGAAGCTCGGCGACTGGCCCGGCCGCGCGAACGTGGGAAGCGTCGCGCCGCATCCGCCGCATGTCGCCATCACCATCTCGAGCGTCTCCGAGGCGGGAGGGAGGTCCGGGATGCGTTTCGCTCGGCGTCGTCGTCTCGGCGTGGGATCCTCCGGCGCTTCCTCGTAGTGGGCGGCGGGGACGCCCGGCGTCCACCGGCCGGGCCACGACGGAGCCCGGGCTGTTCGACCCTGCTGTTCGACCATGGACTGCCTCCAATGCCGCGCCCGGGGGAGCGCGACACGGGTTCACACGGGGTGTCGATATTAAGGATTGTGACCACGGCCAACGCGGGACCCCGCGGGTTCGGGCCGCGCTATCGCGCGCGGCGCTTCGCGCCCTTCCGCGCGGTCTTTCCGCGCTTTGCCGGGGCCTTGCCCCGTCGCGGCTCCTCAAGGAACGTCACCGTGTAGCCGTCGGGGTCGTTGAGCGTGAACACGCGCCCGTAGCTGCGGTCCTCGAGGTCGCTCTCGATGACGGCGCCGGCGCGCTTCGCCGCCTTGTACGCGCGGTCGACGTCCGGGACGGTGAAATAGACGACGATGCCGTTGCCGAACGGGGGCGAGGCCCACGCCCGGAACGCCGGGTCGTCGTTCGCCGCGATGTTCCCAAGCCCGAGGTCGATGCCGTCCATCACGAGGTCGGCGTACCATGTGGACTTCGTCTCGCGGTCCTTCCAAGCCTTCTCGACCTTGAAGCCGAGCTTCTTGTAGAACGCGAGGGAGCGGTCGATGTCCGTGACGTTGAGGAAGACGCTCGCCGAGGAGGCCATCGCGCCCCGAAGGCCGCGAGGTCGCATGAAGGTGAGCGACGAACCGGCCACACGCCCTATCCCGCCGGTCCGCCCTTCGAGAGACATGGTCGGCAAGCCGCCCCACAGGCCCGCGGGCAAGGCCCGCTTCGACGAAGAGCACCGGCGCATGAACAAGATGAGCGCCGACGACCTCGACCTTCCCGCGAAGAAGGACCTCGCCGACGACCGGCGCGAGATCATGGCCCGACGCGGGGCGCCGACGTCGTTCCCGGCGGAGGAGCAGGTGGGCGGCTCCCGGCCCGGCGTCGAAAGCCGCGTCAAGAACGCGGTGGAGAAGCGCGAGCGGCGCGACGCCGGGTAGCGTCACGGCGAATCGCGCGTGTCGAAGGGCGCGGCGGAGCCCTCCGTGTCATAGATGGCCCATCCCTTCGCCGCGCGCTCCGCGGGCGTCGGATTGTGGGGGCGGTATGTCGGGTAGTAGTAGATGTCGACGAGCGCCGTGTCGTGCCTGTGCTCGTCGTCCCAACCCGGGTCGCCCGGAGCCTGGGGCCCGTACGGGTTGAACGGGTGGCTGTAGCCCTCGGCGTCGTCGTTGCCGCCGGGGCATCGCCACTCGCTCTCCACGCCCGCCGACGAGCCGTCCGCGTTGCGCTGGATCGTGTTGCTGTCGCACCCGTTGGTCGCATTCGTGGACGTGCGATTGTGCACGGCGCGGTCCTTGTGGATTGCGGGCATGTGCCGCATCCCCAGGACGTGATCGATGAACATGACGATCTCCGCGTTGTACCGGCGGTGATTGTGGTACACGCGGCCATCGGCCACGGCGGGCGTGGGATACGTGGTGTTGCGAGCGTGTCCGTCGTAGAGGCAGCCGTCGGGACCCTCGACGTTTCCATCGTAGCACACGTATTGGCCGTCGACGAACGTCGGTTCGAAGGCTCCCGCGGGGGGATTGTCGACGTACGCGCCGCAGTTGCTCACCCCGTCGTCCGCGATGAAGTCGGGGCTCCCGAGCAGATTGACCATCCAGATCGGACCCGGGACGGTGTACGCGGTCTGGGCGGGCGCCGTGGGACCGCCCGGAAAGTCGGAGATCTTGTCGTAAACGTCGTAGTTGTAGACCGTCGTGTCCGCATTCTGGTTCGTGAGGACGCGGTAGAGGTCGACAACGAAGGTGTGGTCGTTCGGGTCCGTGACGAAGTACTGCTCGACCCAGGCCGAGGCCGCGATCTCAGGATTCGAGAAGCCGCCGGGACGACCGAGCGCGTCGATCGCCGGGTCGAGGATGCCCCGCTCGCCGTCCGTCGCATAGGGCTTGGGACGACCGGCGGGCACGACCACGACCACGCCGCCGCACGGATAGCGGTTGCAGGCGTAGGAGCCGTCGGGCTCGAACGCGCAGTCCGTGAAGTTCCCGTTCTGCGACGCCATCGCCTGCTGGGGACTGACGAGATACTGGTCGTTGAACCAGAGCTTTCCGCCCGAGACGACTTTCTCGCGGACGAGGACGGTGACGCCCGTGATGTTCTTGTTCGTCATCGATTGGACGACCGCGAACACGTTGTGGCCCTCGACGATCTGCTCGGTCTTCGAGCCCGAGATCTGCCCCGCGACGACGACGCCGGGCAGCACCACGACGCCCATCACGAGGACCGCTCCGAGGACACGCCCGCGCGATGCCGTAGCCACCACCAGGTATGGACGGTGGCCGTGCGGTCATCAATCCGGGTCTGTCACGTCGGTTGGTGAACGCGGCGGGGCCCCCACACGTCGGGGTCCGGCTCAGCCCAGGTTCATCATCACGCTCTTGCGGCGCGTGTAGAACTCGAGCGCGGAGAGCCCCTGCTCGCTGCCGAGGCCGCTCCGCTTCAGGCCGCCGAACGGCACCTGCGGGAACGTGACGGGGTACTCGTTCACGGCCACCTGGCCGCTCTCGAGGTCCGCCGCGACGCGGTGGGCGCGCGCGAGGTCCTTCGTCCAGACGCCCGCGTAGAGGCCGAAGTCGACGCCGTTTGCAAGGCGCAGCGCATCGGTTTCGTCCTTGAACTTCATGACGGCGAGGACGGGACCGAAGACCTCCTCGCGCGCAAGCGTCGAGGCCGGGGCCACGTCCGTGAAGATGGTGGGACCGTAGAACGCGCCCGCGGCGAGCGCGGGGTCCTCGGGCCGCTTCCCGCCGAGGACGAGCTTCGCGCCCTCCTTCTCGGCGACCGCGACGTAGCTTTCGACGCGCTCGCGGTGCTCCTTCGAGACGAGCGGGCCCATGCGCGTGTCCTTCTCGAGCGGGTTGCCGAGCTTCCACGTCTTCGCGAACGCGGCGAGCTTCTCGACGAACGCGTCGTGGATGCTCTCGTGGAGGAGCAGCCGGGATCCCGCCCAGCACATCTGGCCGGCGTTCAGGAAGATGCCGAACGCGGCGCCCTTGACGGCCTTGTCGAGGTCCGCGTCGGGGAAGACGATGTTCGGCGACTTGCCGCCGAGCTCGAGCGTCGTCGGCACGAGGTTGCGGGCGGTCTCAGCGAGGAGCTTCTGGCCCGTCTCGACGGACCCCGTGAGCACGACGCCGCGGACGCGGCCGTCCGCCGCGAGCGCGGCGCCCGCTTCGGAGCCGGAGCCCGTCACGACGTTGAACACGCCCTTCGGGAAGCCGGCCTTCTCGAAGATCTCCGCGAGGACGAGGAACGTGAGGGGCGTCTGCGACGCGGGCTTCGCGACGACGGTGTTCCCGGCGGCGAGCGCGGGCGCGACCGAGCGCACGCCGAGCTGGAAGGGGTAGTTCCACGGGATGATGTGGACCGTGGGGCCGAGCGGCTCGCGCAGCGTGTAGGCGAAGCGCGGACCCGACACGGGGATCACGCCGCCCTCGATCTTGTCCGCGAGGCCCGCGTAGTATTCGAGCGTCGCGATCGCGAACAGCACGTCGGCCTTCGCCTCGCGCAGAGGCTTGCCCTGGTTCGTCGACTCGAGGCGGGCGATCTCGTCCGCGCGCTCGCGCGCGATGAGGGCCGCGCGCTGGAGGAGGCGGCCGCGCTCCGAGGGATCCATGCGGCGCCAGGCCGGGTCGCGGAACGCGCGCTCGGCGGCGGCGACCGCGTTCGCGGCGTCGTCGCGCGTCGCCTTCGCGACGGCGGCGAGGACGCTCCCGTCGACGGGCGAGACGACCTCGTAGGTGCGGTTGCCGCTCGCGGGGACCCAGGCCCCGTCGATGTGCATCGGCTTCTCGTCGGGCATGGGCGGGCCATCCCGCTTCCCGACCTAAAAGGCTTGGTCTCGTTCGCGGCATGGACGCGGGTCCGCGATGCCCCCCGCGGACGCCGTCAACGTTTCAGCTTCGCCACGGCCGCCCGCGTCGCTTCCGACGCCCCGGTCGCCGCGTTCTCGGCGCGCTCGCGGTCGAGATGGGCCGCGAGCGCGTCCACGTCGCCGAGCAGCCGCTTCGAGGCGGCGAAGCCGCCCCCCGGCGCCGATGCGAGACGCTTCGCCTCCCCGATCGCCTCGGCAAGGAGCGCCGCGCGGGGCACGATCCGGTGCGCGAGGCCCGCCGCGAGCGCCTTTTCCGCATCGAGCGTCTCGCCGTGGAGGAGCAGTCGCTCCGCGACGGCGCCGCCCGCAAGACGCGGGAGGAGCCACGTCGATCCGCCGTCGGGGGCGACGCCGAGGGCCCCGTACGCGGCGACCCAGCGCGCCTCGGGCGCGGCGAGACGGAGGTCGCCCGCAAGCGCGAGGCCGAGGCCGCCGCCCGCGACGACGCCGGGCGCGGCGGTCACGACCGGCTTCGGCGCCCGCCGCATCGCGAGCACCGCCGCGTGGTGGTCCGCGGTGAGCGCGAGGAAGTGCGCGCGGAGGTCCGCCGCTTCGGCCATCTCTTTCACGTCGCCGCCCCCGCAGAAGGCTTCGCCCGCGCCCGTGAGGACGAGCGCGGGCGCGTCGTCCCGGCCGGAGGCGAAGGCTTCGAGCGACTCGCCCAGTGCGCGGATCGTCGCGCGGTCGAAGGCGTTCCGGCGCGCGGGACGATCGATCACGAGCACGCGGACGCCGTCCTGCGTCGAGACCCTGAGACCGCTCATCGGGATCCGGAGCGCGTCGTCGCGTTGAAGATGTTCCGACGCGGCGCGACCGGCAGCCCCTTGACCCCCGAGGGCATGGAGACCGCCGTGAAGGACACCCTCTTTCTCCTCAAGCCCGGCTTCCTCGACGGGTCGAGCCGGTTCTTCTGCGGCGAATGTGCGATGGTCGAGGGCATGCTCTCGTTCTATCCGCCGCTTCGCGAGAAGCTCGACGTCCGCTACGTCGGGTACGCGCGTCCGCGCTCCGACGTGATCGCGCTCGTCGGCGAGGAGAACCAGGGCGTCCCGCTCCTCGTCCTCGGCGACCGCGAGCGCATGAAGGGCGCGCCCCCGTCGATCGAGTGGGGCGAGGCCGACGGCCGGACGTTTATCCAGCACCCGTTCCAGATCTGCGAGTATCTCGCCGCGCGGTACGGCGCGGACCGTCCCCACTAACGGCGGACCTCGAAGGCCACGCTTTCCGAGTACGCGCCGCGGCCGCGCGTGTCGTGCACGGTCACCTCGATTCCGTAGAGGCCGGCCGGCGCGTCGAACGAGCGGGGGCACCGGCCTCCCTTGCACGCGTTCTCCGTGAGGGTTCCGTTCCACCGGACGGTCCCGACGTGCGTCGCGTTCGGAGGGAGCGGATCCCGGTACACGAAGTCCGCGGGGCAGGCGACGAGCTCCGGCGCGACGGCGTCGGCGCGGCCGAAGTAGCCGAGCCAGAACTTCCCGGACCTCCAGCCGCGCTCGAGCGTCGGGGCGAGGCCGCCCGCCTCGTCGCACGCCGCGCCGGCGCCGAGCTGCACGGGCTCGGCGCGGCAGTTGCGGTACGTGAGCTCGATCTCGACGAACCCCTCGACCGGAAGGCGGACGCTCGTCGGCGCGATGCGGAGCGGAACGCAGGGACCCTCGTCGAGGGGATATTCGCCGCCGAGCTGGACGAGGCAGCCGGGGAGCAGGAACGCCGCGGCGAGGACCGGGGCGAGCGCGGACTTCATCCCTCCGGGATCCGGTCGGCACGGGAAGAAGGCGCCGTTCTCGTCGGGCAGGTCCCCAACGCCGCTGCCCCGGGGGTGAGGCGGTCGCTTCAAGCGTGAAGCGCGCGATGCCCGACCGATGAACCGCCTCGCCTCCGAGAAGGCGCCGTACCTGCGCACCGCCGCGAACCAGCCCGTCCACTGGTGGCCGTGGGGCGACGAGGCGTTCGCGGAGGCGCAGCGCACGGGCAAACCCGTGCTCCTCGACATCGGGGCCGTCTGGTGCCACTGGTGCCACGTCATCGACCGCGAAAGCTACGAGAACGCGGCGACGGCGCGCCTCATCAACGAGCGTTTCGTCCCCGTGAAGGTCGACCGCGACGAGCGCCCGGACGTCGACGCGCGGTACCAGAAGGCGGTCGCGGCCCTCACGGGCCAGGGGGGTTGGCCGCTCACCGTCTTCCTCACGGCGGACGGCAAGCCGTTCTACGGGGGCACCTACTTCCCGCCCGTCGACATGCACGGCCGACCCGGCTTCCCGCGCGTCCTCGAATCCGTCGCGCGCTTCTACGCGGAGAACCGTGACGAGGCCGCCGCGCAAGCCGACCGAATCCTCGCGGCCCTCGCGCGGCGCGGCGGGGCGGGCGCGCCGGGCGAGATCGCGCCAGGCCTCATCGACGACGCCGTTCGCCACGTCGAAAGCGAGTTCGACGCCGTGAACGGAGGCTGGGGCCACGCGCCGAAGTTTCCGCACACGAGCGCGATCGACCTCGCGATCGCCCGATACCGCCGCACGGGATCGGCCGCGCTCGAGGACGTCGCTCGCACGACGCTCGACCGGATGCTCGACGGCGGCGTCTACGACCACCTGGCGGGGGGCTTCCACCGGTATTCGGTGGACGCGCGCTGGCACGTCCCGCATTTCGAGAAGATGCTGCACGACAACGCCGGGCTCCTCGCGAACCTCGCGCACGCGGCGCAGGTGTGGCCGGGCCGCGGCTACGACGCGAAGGCGCGCGACGTGGCGCGTTTCATGGAAACCGTCCTCTCCGATCGCGATCATGGCGGGTTCTACGGCTCGCAGGACGCGGACGTCGGCCACGAGGACGACGGCGACTTCTTCACCTGGACGCTCGACGAAGCCGCGGCCGTCCTCGATCCCGAGGAGATGAGGCTCGCGGCCCTCCACTTCGGGCTCGCCGAGCGCGGCCCGATGCACCACGACCCGCGGCGCAACGTCCTCCACGTCGCCGCGAAGGCATCCGACCTCGCCCACGCGCTTGGCCGACCCGTCGCCGAGGTGGAGCGGGTCCTCGCCGAGGTCCGCCGCAAGATGCTTGCGGCCCGACTCGAACGGCCCGCGCCGTACGTCGACCGGACGCTCTACACGAATTGGAACGGCATGGCCGTCTCCGCGTTCCTCGCGCTCGCGGGGGCGACGGGCGAAGCGCGCTACCGCGACTTCGCGCGCCTCACGCTCGACCGGTTCCTCGACGAGGCCTGGTCGCGCGAGCGCGGATTCGCCCACGGCCTCGCGGACGACGGAACCCCGCTTTCGGGCGGCCTCCTCGACGACCAGGCCCAGATGCTTCCCGCCCTCCTCGACGCGCACGACCACACCGGGAACCGCCGCTACCTCGACGCCGCCGTTGCCGTCGCGGACCTTCTCGAGCGCGCCTTCGCCGCCCCGGGCGGCGGGTTGCGCGACCACGCGCCCGACCTCGCGGGCCCGGGCTCGCGCGTTCTCGAGACGCAGGTGGAGCGGCCCATCCAGGACAACCCGACGCCGAGCGCGAACGCGACGGCCGCCCGCGCCCTCGTCCGACTCGCGGCCGCGACGGGCGACGCGCGGCATCGCGACCACGCGCGACGCATCCTCGAGGCCTTCGCGGCCGAGGCGCCGCGCTACGGCCTCTTCGCCGCCGCGTGGTTCCTCGCGGCCGACGCGCTTCTCTCCCCGCCCCCGCAGGTGCTCGTCGTCGCGCGCGGCGAGGCGGCGGACGCGATGCGCGCGGCCGCCCTGCGCGCCTACGCGCCCGGACGGGTCGTCCGCGTCATCGGGGATGCGGCCGAACCCGGCGTCCCGGAGGAGGCGCGCGCGCTCGCGGCGCGCGCGGCGGGCCCCACGGCCCTCGTGTGCCTCGGCGAGCGCTGCCTCGCGCCCGCGGATTCGCCCGCGGCGCTCGAGACCCGCCTCGCCGAAGCCGGGAAAACTTGAAATGGGGTTCGCGCCATCCGCGTTCAACCCGGTTCTAAGACCAGGTTGACCAGATAGCCGGTGATCTCCATGCGAAACCCGCTCTTCGTCATCGCCCTCCTGACCGCAAGCGCCCTTGCGGGCTGCGTCCTGCCTGAACCCGCCGGCCCCCGCGACGAGACGCCCGCGGGCGCCTACCGCGCGATGGGCTTCAACGGCACGCACTGGCCCGACCTCGAGGGCGCGAGGGTCACGATCCTCTCCTACGACGCCTTCCGGTCGAGCTTCAACAAGCTCGCCGCCCAGTTCACGAACCTCACGAACGGCACGGCCGTCCTCATCACGGAGGAGGACACGGGCCGCGTGCTCCAGCGCGCGACGCTCGAGCGCGGCGCGCCGAGCTTCGACGTCATCTACGGCATCGACAACGTCCTCCTCGGCCGCGCGACGCGGGACGGCGTCTTCCGCGCCTACGAGCCCACGCTCGCCTCGCGCATCGACCCCGCCTTCGCGCTCGGCCCGAAGTGGCCCGCGACCCCCGTTTCGCACGGCTACATCGCGGTGAACGTGGACCCGCGCGCGAACCTCACGATCGAGACGCTCGACGACGTGCGCGCGCACGCCGACCGGTTCGTGACCGAGGACCCGCGCACCTCGACGCCGGGCCTCGGCTTTCTCATCGCGACCGTCGGCGTCTACGGCGAGGACGACGACGACGATTACCTCGACTATTGGAAAGATCTCTTCGACGGGGGCGTCCTCGTGACCTCGAGCTGGACCGACGCGTACGTGAACCACTTCACGGGAGGCTACGGACAGTGGGAGACGGGCGCGCGCGTCGACCGCCCGATCGTGACGAGCTACACGACGAGCCCGGCCTACGAGATGTACTACGGCTACGATACGCTGAACGCGAACGTCCTCGCGCCGAACGCCACCTTCCACCAGATCCAGACCATGGGCGTCGCGAACGGCACGAAGAACCTCGCCGCGGCCGAGGCGTGGATCGAATTCACCCTCACCGACGCGTTCCAGGCGACGCTCGCGGAGCAGGAGGCCATCTACCCGGTCGCGCGCAGCGTTTCCGTGGAGAGCGTCTTCGCGGGCCGTGACCCCGCGCCGGGCACGTTCCAGCCCGCGCCCTTCGACGTCGCGACGCTCGACGCGAAGGTGGAAGGCTGGGTCCGCGCGTGGACGGACCTCTACGAGCGCCACAGGGCGTCGGCATGAGACGCCGCGCGTGGCCGCTCCTTGCGGCCCCGCTCGCGGTCCTCGCAGCGTTCTTCGCGCTTCCGCTCGCCGCCGTCCTCGCGCGGGCGGCGGGCGATGCGTCCGCGTGGGCGTGGATCGCGACCTCCCCGTTCGTCTCGAGCCGGCTCGCCCTCGCCTTCGGGCAAGCCCTCGCATCCGTCGCGCTGACGCTCGCCGTCGCGGTCCCGCTCGCGTGGCTCCACCACGCGCGCCGCGTCCCGTTCTCGCGCCTTCAGCTCGCGGTCCATGCCGCCCCCTTCGTTCTTCCCGTGTTCGTCGTCGTCTTCGGGCTCCAGGCGCTCCTCGGCGACCACCTGCGCGTGTTCGGACCGCTCGGGGCGGTGGTGCTCGCGCACGCGTACTACAACTATGGATTCGCCGCGCGCCTCCTCCACGCCGCGCTCGAGCGCCGCCCGCGCCGCCTCGAGGACGCCGCGCGCGTCCTCGGCGCGCCTCCCCTCGCGGCCGGCCTCCGCACGACGCTCCCGCTCCTTGCGCCCGCGGCGGGCGCCGTGGCCCTCCTCGTCTTTCTCTTCTCGTTCACGAGCTTCGGCGTCGTCCTCTTCCTCGGGGACGGTCGCGTCTCGACCCTCGACACGCTCATCTACGAAAACCTCGCGGGCTCGTTCCCGACCACCGGCCGCGCGGCGGCGCTCGGCGCGCTCCAGCTCGGCCTCAACCTCGTTCTCCTGCTCGTCTACGTCGCGCTTGCGCGCCGCGCCGCGCGCACGCCCCGCGAGGCGCCGCGGCCGGCGCCCCGCGCGGGATTCGCCGCGATGACCCTCTCGATTGCGGCGCTCGGGGTGGCGCTTGCGCCCCCCGCGGCCGTGCTCGTCGGCGCCTTCCGCGTCCGCGGCGCGTGGACCCTCGAGGCCTGGCGCGCGCTCGCGGACCGCGCCCACCCGTCCCACCTCGGCGGCTTCGACCTCGGCCTCGCGCTGGGGCTCTCCATCGGCTACGCGCTCGCGACGGCCTTCCTGGCCCTCGCCCTCGCGGCGCTCCTCGCCTACGGCCTGGCGCGCTCGCGCGGCGCGACACGCGCCCTCGTCGAGGCCGCGGCGACGCTGCCCCTCGGAACCTCGAGCGTGCTCCTCGGCCTCGGCTACGCGCTCGCCTTCGGCGTCGGCGGGACGCCCGATCTCCGCGGCACGTACGCTGTCGTGCTCCTCGCGCACACGCTCGTCGCGTTCCCGTTCGCGGCGCGCGCGCTCGTCCCTGCCCTCGACGCGCACGACCGCCGGCTCGACGACGCGGCGGCCGTCCTCGGCGCGAAGCCCTCGGAGGTCGCGCGCCGCATCCACCTGCCGCTCCTCAGGGCGCCGCTCGCCGTCGCGGGCGGTCTCGCCGCGGCGTTCTCGCTCGGCGATTTCGGCGCGAGCCTCATCCTCATGAGGCCGGACACCATGTCGCTCAGCGTGTGGATCGCGCGCCACGGCGGCCTCGGAAGCTTCGATCCGATTTTGCGCGCGCAATCGATGGCGCTCACCGCGGTCCTGATGCTCCTCACGATCGCCGCGTTCCTCGTCGCCGAACGCTTCCGCGCGGAGGGCGACGCGTGACGCTCGCGGTCCGCGACCTCGCGTTCGCGCACCCGGGCGCCCCTCGGCTCCTCGACGGCGTCGCGTTCGAGGTGCCGCGCGGACGCAGCGCTTTCGTGCTCGGGGCGAGCGGCGCGGGCAAGACGACCCTCCTGCGCTGCATCGCGGGTCTCGAGACCGGATATACAGGCAGCGTCCTGTGGGACGGCGCGCCGCTCGACGCCGTTCCGGCGCACGCGCGCCGGATCGGCTTCCTGTTCCAGGAGCCCGCGCTCTTCCCGCACCTCGACGTGGAACGCAACGTCCGCTTCGGCATGCGCTACCGCGGCCTTGCGCGCCGGGACGAGCCGGAGGAGGCGCGGCGCCTCCTTGCGCTCGTCGGGCTCGAGGACAAGGGTCGCCGCGGCGTCGACGCGCTCTCGGGCGGCGAGCGCCAGCGCGTCGCCCTCGCCCGCGCCCTCGCGGCCGCGCCGCGCGCGGTGCTGCTCGACGAGCCGCTGAGCGCGCTCGACCGCGACCTGCGCGTCTCGCTCGGCGAGCGCGTGAAGAAGCTTCTCGCGCGCGAAGGCGTCGCCGCGATCTGGGTCACGCACGACGCCGACGAGGCGAAGCGCCTCGCGGACGCGACGTGGCGGCTCGAGGCGGGACGCCTCGCGTGATCACTTCGCGGGCGGCCGGAGGTCCTCGATCGCGGGCGAGGCGCCCTGGTAGACGCGCACCGCGAGGTCGTAGCGTCCGCGGTGCTCCGCCGCCGGCACGGGGACCGGCGTGCCCGCGACCGTCTCCGGCGCGTGCGTGATCTTCAACCGGACGACGGGGTCGCCCCCCGCGAGCGCGGCGACGAGGAGCACGAGCTCGTTCGCGCCCGAGGCCGTCTCGCCCGACGCGAGGACGGCGCCGTCGGGGCCGAGCACCTCGACCGCGGCCGAGAGCCGCTCGCCGAGCGCGAGCCGGAGCGCGAGCGCGCGGCCGTCGGGGCCCGAGGGCACGGTGTGGTTCGCCCATTTCGCGGAGGGGCCGGTGACGAGTTGCCACACGGGTTCGCCCTTGTAGTCGTGCCGCGCGTCGACGTGGAGCGTCGATTGCGCCGTCGCGGTCGCGCCGTCGTCGTCCGTGACCGTGAGACGCACCACCCGAACGCCGGGCTGGGGGAACGTGACGCCCTCGACGCGCGGGCGATCCGAGCTCAGGACCACCGTGTCCCCCTCGAGGACCCGCCAGTCGTACCGGGCGATCGTCCCGTCGCGGTCGCCCGACCCCGTGGCATCGAGCGCGAACAGGTCGCGCGGGAGCCCGCGCGGGCCCGCGGGCCCCTCGACCGCGATCGCGGCGACGGGCGGCCGGTTCCCCGGGGACCCGGTGGGGGTCGTCCCGGGAGGCGGGTAGCGGCTGCGCTCCTCGTCGGGGATCTCGGCGAGAGGCTTCGTGTCGGCGACCTCCGCGAGGCGCGCGATGCAGCCCGCCGTCGCGGGCGCGAGGAGCGCGAGCGCGAGGGCGAGCGCGAGGGGGACCCGACGCATCGGGCGGCCATGGCAAGGGCGGGTCAAGGCCTTTGCGGGGGCGACGTCGCGCTAAGGCCCCTCGCGAGCGACGTCCTGCGCGTCCTGCAAAGCCGCATAGACAGCCCGGAAGGTCCCCATCATCGAGCCGTCGTCTTCCGGGAAGATGTCCGCGAAGGACTTCGACGGGATCACCGTGGCGATCCAGTTTTCGCCGCCGTCGGGGGCGATGTCCAGGCTCACGACCGCGGTCGGGGACTCGCAGGCGTCCACGCTGTCGCAACCCAGAAGGGCGGAGAGGACGCCGAAGAAGACGATCTCGCCCCGGACGGCCTCCTTGAGGCGGATCCCGACCGCATCCGTCACGCCATCGTGGAAGCCTGTCGCGTTGAGGAACGTGAACCGGCCCGAGTCCTCGATCCGGACCGCGAGGTAACCGCGCGAGAATCCGTCGAGGGCGGGCTCGACGGAGGCGGCGAGCATGACGAGGAGGACGGGGCGACCGTCCTCCTCGAGGAGCGCGAGAATCCCGGTCGGACGCGCGGCGTGCGTTCGGTGGACGAAGAGGACGTCCTCGACGCCTCGCCGGTCGAGGTCGACCACGCGCACCGTCGCCCCCGTGATGCCCTGCTCCGACCGTTCGAGCCGCGCATGGACGATGTCGATCGAGTCGACCGGCGTGAGGATGACGTTGCGGTAGATCCCGATGTCGCGCGCGGGATCCATCACCTCGTCCACCGGCTTGTAGCCGGCTGCGAGGACGGTCGGCAGGGCGAGGACGAGCGCGAGGACGAGGGCCCGGTGCATGGACCCCGAGCGACCCCGTCTGTTTTGATCCTTTCCGGGATCGGTCGCGCCTCACCCCGATCGGGAGCGGTCGAGGAGGATCTTGCGCTCCGTCCGGGCGATCATCTCCCGCACCCGCGGGAGAGCGTCGATGTTCGCGGAAACGGACGTGATGCCCCACCCGATGAGCTTCTCGACGAATTTCGGGTTCGATCCCGCCTGCCCGCAGATCGAGGTCTGCACGCCGCGCTTCCGGGCCGCCTCGATGGTCATCTGGATGAGCTTGCCGATCGCGGGATGGAACTCGCTGTAGAGCTTCGCGACGTTCTCGTTGTTGCGGTCCACGGCGAGCGTGTACTGGGTGAGGTCGTTCGTGCCGAAGCTCACGAAGTCGAGACCTTCGTCGAGGAGATCGTCGATGATGAGGGCCGCGGCCGGGATCTCGATCATGATCCCGAATTCGCAGTCGCGGTGCGGCTCGAGGCCCACCTCGCGCATGAGCCTCTTTGCGTCCCGGATCTCCTCGGGACGGCCCACGAGCGGGAGCATGACGCCGATGTTCGTGAACCCCTCGTCGATGAGCTTCTTGATCGCCTTGAATTCGGCCTTCACGAGGTCGGGCTGGTCGATCGAGCGCCGGATGCCGCGCCAGCCGAGCATGGGGTTGTGCTCGTGCGGCTCGTCGCCGCCGCCCTCCATCGCGCGGAACTCGTCCGTCGGCGCGTCGAGCGTGCGGACCCAGACGGTGCGCGGGAACATCGGCTCCGCGACCACCTTGATGCTCTCGACGAGGTACTTGACGTACTCGTCCTCGCGTCCGCCGCGGATGAGCGAGAGCGGGTGCTTGCCGAGACCGAGCACGATGTGCTCGACCCTCAGGAGACCCACGCCGTCGGGATCCGTCTTCATCGCGCGCTCGATGGCCTCGGGCATGCTGATGTTGACCTTCACCTGGGTCGCCGTGAGGGGCTTCGCGGCGGCCGCGACGGCGGGACCCGCGGCGGGCTGCGAGGCGGCCTTCGCGGCGGCCTTCGTCGCGCCCTCGAACACCTGGCCCTTGTCGCCGTCGACGGTGATCACGTGGCCGGCCTTGAGCGTCTTCGTCGCCGTCTTGGTGCCGACGACGGCGGGGACGCCGAGCTCGCGGGAGACGATGGCCGCGTGGCATGTCATGCCGCCCTCGTCCGTGACGATGGCCGCGGCGCGACGCATCGCGGGCACCATGTCGGGCGTCGTCATGGCCGTCACGAGGATGTCCCCCTGGCCGCACTGATCGAGATCGTCGGTGGAATCGACGCGCGCCACCTTGCCGGAGGCGATGCCGGGCGAGGCGCCGAGGCCCGCAAGAAGGACCGCGGTCGCGCTTTTCGCGTCGCCGCCCGCCGCGGGCTTCGCGCCCTTCGCGTCCTTGCCCTTGATCGTCGTGATCGGCCTCGCCTGGAGCACGTAGAGGTTGCCGTCCTTGCCGAAGGCCCACTCGACGTCCTGCGGCGAGCCGTAGTGCTGCTCGACGGTGCGCGCGAGGCCCGCGAGCTGCTTGAGCTCGGCGTCGGAAAGCACGCGCGCCTCGCGCTTGTCCTTCGGGACCGCCTCGACGACCGTGCGGTCGTCCTTGCCGCGGACGTGCTGCGACTCCTTGACCGCGACGTGCACCGTCGAGGCCTTGCCGTCGGGCGCGAGGACGTAGTGGTCGGGGCTCACGGAGCCCGACACGACGCCTTCGCCGAGGCCCCACGCGGCCTCGACGATGATCTGGTGCTCGCCGGTGGTCGGGTGGCGCGTGAACATGACGCCGGCCTTCGCGGCGTCGGCCATCTTCTGCACGACGACCGCGATCGCGACCTTCTCGTGGACGAAGTCGTGCTTCGTGCGGTAGAACGTGGCGCGCGGCGTGTAGAGCGAGGCCCAGCAGCGGCGGACGTGCTCGACAAGGCTCTCCTCGCCGCGGATGTTGAGGTAGGTGTCCTGCTGGCCGGCGAACGAGGCTTCGGGAAGGTCCTCCGCGGTCGCCGAGGAGCGGACGGCGACGAGGGGACGCTCCTCCTTCTCGGCCTTGGCGAGCGAGCGGTACGCGTCCGCGATCTCCCGCGCGAGCTTCTCGGGCATCTTCGTCTCGAGGACGAGCTTGCGGACCTGGTCCGAGGCGGCCTGCAACGACTTGTTGTCGTCCACGTTGAGCGCGGCGAGGATGGGGAAGATTTTCTGACCGAGCCCCGTCTCCTCGAGGAAGCGCCGGAAGGCCGGCGCGGTCACCACGAAGGCGGGCGGCACCGGCAGGCCGATCTGGATCATCTCGCCCAGGTTCGCGCCCTTGCCGCCCACGAGCTCGAGGTCGTCTCGTCCGATCGTCGTCGCCCACACCACGTTCTGCTTCGTCATCGTCATCGCTCCTTGCGCGCGCCGGCCGGGGCCCTGAGGGACTCCACCGCCGCCTTGCGCTTCTCTTCGTAGGACTCGGTCGCCCGCGCGATGATCTCGCCCGCCGTCTCGGGGTCGAGCCTCAGCGCGAGGCCGAGCGCGTCCATCTCCGCTTCCGCGGCGCCGGGGGCCGCCCGCGGAGCGTTGCGCATCTCGAGCGAGGCGAGATGCTCGCGCACGCCGCGGGCGAGCGTCATCACGCGCGTGAAGCGCTGGATGAACCCGACCGAGGGCGCGACATGCCCGCTCTCGATGCGCGACAGGCTCTCGCGCCTCAGCCCGAGGCGCTCGGCGAGCCACTCCTGCTTGAAGCCGTACCGGTCGCGCAGGTTCCGGACCTCGAGGCCGGGCTGGTCGGCCAGGACAAGCCGGCCGGCGAGGTCGGTCTGGAACTCGGCGAGACGCGTCGGCAGCAACGTGACGTTCGAAGTCACACGCTGGTAAAAGCTTACCGGCAAGGGCCCGAACCCTTTGTGATCCACCACGTCACACGGAACCGTCATGGGGAGAGGCCTACGGCTGCAGGTCGAAACAACGGAGGCCCGGGCCGGAGCCCGGGCCGAGAAAGGATGCGGCCTAAGCGGCCGCGAGGGGCCTACTTCTTGGCCGGCTTCTTGTCGCCGCCCGCGGCGGGCTTCGCCTCGGGCTTCGCGCCCGCCTTGGCGTCGGGCTTGGCGCCCTTCGCGTCGGGCTTCGCGCCCTCGGCGGGGGCCGCGCCCTCGGCGGCGGGGGCCTCCTCCTTCTTCTCCTTCGGGGGCGGGGCGATGGCCTTCGCGGCCTTGATCTTGCCCTCGAGGAACAGGCGGACCTGGTCCTCGCCCTTCTCGAGCTGGAGGTGGGTCGGCGTGGGGAGCTTCATGTTGGCCTTGCGGAAGGCTTCCTTCACGGCGGGCCAGTGCTCGGGGCGCACGCGCGCCGTCATGAGCTCCTGGCCGCGCTGGAGGCGCGCCGCGACGCCGACGGCCTTGCCGAACGAGCGGCGCATGCCCTGCGACACACGGTCGGCGCCGGCGCCCGAGGCCTGCTTGTTCTCGCGGAGGACCTCGTGCGGGTAGACGCGGAGCTTGAGGTGGTAGCCCGTCGCGCCGCAATACTTCATGAGGACCCGGTTCGCGGCGACACGGGCGCTCTCGAGCGCGTTGTGGGTGATCGCGACGCGCTCGTCCACGACGAGGGACGCCACGATGGGGAAGTTCGTCGTCTTGTCGCCCAGGTCAAACTGGGAGATGCGCGAGCCCGGGACGCCGCCCATGTACTTGCGGCGCGTGTAGGATTGGCTCTTGATGCGCTTGTAAAGGCGTCCGGGCCTGGTCTTTGCCATGGAAACCACCCTGGAGGGGGATACCCCGCGGTCGGGGCTGACGCTGCAGGGCGCTTCCGGTTAATAACGCTTCGCCGCCCGGTCGCGCGGTTTTCCGCGGAATTCAGGCGAAGCCCGCCGGCCCGCCCGCCGGCGTCTCCGGGAGGCCCGCCGGCGGGGCCGCCGGGGCCTCGACGCCGAGGCCGCGGGCCCCGACGAGGCCCTCGAGGGCGGGCTGGGGGAAGTAGCGGACGCTTGCGCCCTCGCGGGCCTTGCGGACGAGGCCCGCCTCCTCGAGTCGCGCGAGGTGCTTGTGCGCGAGGCTCGGACCCATCCCGAGGCCCTCGCACACCTCCTTCTGGGCGGATCCGGGGCGCTCGAGGACGTAGCGCGCGAGGCGGCCCGCGGTCGCCGTGCGGAGGACGGAGACCGCGAGCCGGTCGCCCGCGGCCACGTCGCCCACCGCAAAGAAGCGGCGGAAGGTGAGGTGCTTCTCGCTCGTCACGAACTTGCCGCCTTCGAGACGGTCGAGGTGGTAGACGGCCGTGCCCCATCCGATGCCGCACGTCGTCGTGATCTCCTTGATCGTGATGCCGGGCTTCGCCTTGATCGCCGCGAGGACGCGCTCGCGCACCGCGTTGTCGAGGAGCGCCGAAGGCGCGATGCGCGAATAGAGGCCGACGAACGCGAAACGCGCGAAGCCCCCGTTCCACGCGAGCAGCCCGAGGAGCGCGGCGCCCGCGGAGGCGGGGGCCGCGGCCTCGAGGGCGGGCATCACCGCTTCGGTGAGCGCTTCGCCGCGATCCTCGGACGAAGACGCGCGCGGAGCCATCGCCTCGCCGCGATGCATCGGGCCGAAACCGGCCGTCGCAAGCGACGTCGGAACGAGACGCGTCGCGTCCGGCACGGGCTCGCCCGCGAGGGCGACGGGCACCACGAGGTCGCCGAGCGCCACGCGCGTCTCGAGGTCGAGGGACGCGGCCGTGGCGGCGGGCAGGACGGCGAGGGCCGAGAAGGCGAGAATGAGGACGGGGACGGTTCGCATGGGGGCTCGACGCTCCGTGGCCCGCGGTTCTCGCGGGTCCGGCGCATCCCGTTTGTGGATGCCGGTGTGAAATCCCCTCGCGGAGGGCCCCCCGGCCCCTGGGGCCGCGGCCCCCGGGGACCCGCTAGGCGGTCGGCGCGAGGAGCCAGCGCGCGAACCCGTCGCCGCCGGCGCTCTCGTGGTGCAGGTGGAACCCGACCACGCCGCCGGCGCATCCCTGGAGATGGACGTCGTGGACGAGGCTCTCGCCCGCCCCCGGCCAGGACAGGGGGAGGCCGGGACCCTCCCGGTACCCATCCGGGCCGGATCCGCAAAGGGCCCGCGCCACGAGCCGCTCGGCCCCCTCCGAGCGGGCCTCGATCGTGAGGTTCAGGCGCCACAGATTCCCCTCGGGCTGAAGCGCGTTCAGCGTCGCCACGAGGCCCGAGGGACCGAGGTCGATCGCGGCGCCGGGCCGGGGTCGCGCCTGGAGCGCGACCTCGAGGGTCGCGCGGCGCTCGCCCACCGTGAGCTCGAAGGCGTGGGGACCGGGCGCGCCGGGGACGAACGCGTAGCGGTACGCGCGCGTGTGCGCGCCCGGGGCGAGCGTGACGTTCACGACGTCGACGATTTCGCCCGCGAAGCGGAGGGTCGCGAACCGCGTCGCCATCGTGTCGCCGCGGTTCTCCACCACGAACTGCACGTGCACGCGCTCGTCCTCGTATCCCCCGCCTTCGGGCGCGGCGCTGAAGTTCGCGATCTCGAAACGGGCGCCCGCAAACCAATCGTCCGGGCGCGCGTCGGGAAGGGCCGGGCCGCCGCCGATGGAGGCGATGCACCCTGCCGCGAGGGCCGCCGCGACGACGAGCCCCGCAAGGAGCCACGCGTGGACCTTCATCGCGGGCGCGCGATGCGCGCGGACGGATAAGCGTCATCGTCCACGGCTCGAACGATCGCGCCTTTCACACCGGCATCCAAGCTGGTTATCACCCCCGCCGCCGAGGTTGGTCCGGTGACGCACATGGTTGCGAACAACACGATCCACGGCCTGAAGTCGAACGCCCGCCGGTTCCTCCGGCCTTTCACCGCGCTCGCGGTGCTGCTCGTCGGCATGCTCGCCCTCGCGGGCGCCGCGAGCGCCCAGTCCAGCAT
>DATLGO010000069.1 GCA_035540375.1 Candidatus Thermoplasmatota archaeon | reverse complement strand
GGGTAGGGGCGGGGCGGGAGGAGGCTGACGGCCGAGATGAAGGGCGAGTAACCGGGAAGGACGTCGGCCCAAGCGTGGAACGCCTCCTTGTAGTCGTCCGCGCGCCCCGGCTGCGCCGCGAACGGGTCGGACGCCTCCGTCTCGAGCGGGTAGTTCGAGTACACCGCGCCCCCGACGGGCGCGACGTCGTTTGCGGGGAAGGGCGGGAAGACGCAGGATTCCGGGCAAAGCCCGATGCCCGGCGTGTTCACGGCCTGGACGACGGGCGACGCGGTCGCGCGGTAGAGGGTTTCGATGGGTCCCGGCGCCACCGCCGCGTAGCGGTCGATGTCGACGAGACTCGACGCGCGGAGCGTGTAGGGACGGCCGGTCGTTTCATCGCCCAGGAGGATGGGCTCGCTCACGGTCTCCACGACGTACCGCTCGAGCAGGTTGCCGTCGAGGAAGAGGACCCCAGCCTGGGTCCGGTAGAGGCGGTCGACCGCGCTTGACGGGCGCGAGTACTGGAAGTCGGGCTGATCCTCCGCGGGCCGCGTTGTGTCGCCGGTCACCGGGTGGCTTCCCGGCTCGACGAAGGCGAAGGCCTCGATCGAGAGCGACACGTACTCGTTTCCGGGCGCGTACCCCTTGAAGCCGTTCGCGATGTTCTGGACGACGCGGAGGTCGATCTCGCCGTCGGCGTCGTCGTCGCGCCAGGGCCCGAGCCAGGCGACGAAGTCGACGCGGCCCGGGAGGAACACGTTCACAAGGCCGCCCGTCTCCCGCTGGAGGTTGGCGGTCGCCGCGGCGCTCGTCACGCTCTGCGCCGTCATGCGCGCGTCGTCGGGATTCGAGGTCGGGTCGCCGACGAGGTTGTAGGGATGGCTCGTCACGCCCGTCTGGGCGACGAAGCCGTCGAGGATCCGGATGCCCTCGGGAGGGTGCAGGACGGGATTCCCGATGTGGACGGTGGGCTCCGACGGACACGTCGAGGTTGCGGGCGCGAGGGCGTCGGGAACGCAGGTGCGCTGACCCGGGGCGAAGCCCTCCGCGGCCTCCCAACGCATCTCCCCGTGCCGCGCGGCGGCGGGGGCGAGGACGGTGGCGAGAAGGACGACGGCGGCGACGGCGGCGTGGCGCACGGTGAGGCCTCCCGGCGTGCGAGGGGGCTTCACCCCGCTTCAACCTTGCCGCGCGGCGTCCGCGTCACGGCTCGAGCCGCTCGATGAAGTCGCAGTCCCCGACCGTCTCGCGGACGTCGATTCCGGCGTGGCGGTACTCGAGCTCGCGGACCGCCGCGCAGATCGTGAAGCCGCCGGCCCGCGTACCCTCCGGGAAGTACAAGACGTGCTTCGTCGTCGCGCGGCCCGTTTCCACCGTCCCGCTTTCGCGCAAGGCGAAGGTCGTCGCCCCGGTGAGGACGCAGAGCGAGGACGGGTGGCCCGGCGCGGGGCAATCCTCCGAGGTGGCCCGGAGAGGGGTGCCGCCGCGCGTCAAGACGAGGATCCCGGCTTCGCCCCACGTCCGCTCGGGGACGAGCGTGAACGACGGGGCCGCGCCTTGGGGGAAACGGCCGTTCTCGGGAAGGAATTCGCCGCGCGCGTCGAGGTAACGATGGGGAATCGGCCGGTTTCCCCCCTCGTACGGGTCCTCGGGGTCGGCCGCGACACCCACGACGCCGTCTCGGCTCGCGTCCATCCAGAGACCCGTCCAGAGATCGACCGTGAACACCGCGCCGGGCGGCACGGCAACGCCGCCCGCGACGCCTTTGCCCGCAAGCGGGTAGGGACGCGCGAGGAGAAGGGATCCGACGGACACGTGGTGGAGTTGTCCGGGCACGAGGTCGGCCCACGCCGCGTATTCCCCGCGGAAGGACGCGGCGCGTCCCGGCGCGGCCGCATACGGGTCCCCGGGGTCGGTTTCGAGGGGGTATCCGCCGTAGATCGCGGAGGCGACCGCCGCCGCCTCGCCGCCCGCGAACGGGGGGAAGATGCAGCTTTCCGGACAAAGACCGATCCCGGGCGAGTTGACGGCCGCGACGGCGGGCGCAAGCGTCGCCGCGTTGACGGCTTCGACGGGTCCGGGCGCCACGGCGGCGTAGACGTCGATGTCGACGAGACTCGCGTCCCGCAGCGTATAGGGTCGCCCCGTCGTGGCGTCGGCGACGAGAACGGGATCGCTCACGCTCTCGACCGCGTAGCGCTCGAGCAGGTTGCCGTCGAGGAAGATGACGCCCCCGTTCGCGCGCCTCAGCCGGTCGGGCGCGCTCGAGGGTTGCTCGTAGACGAAATCCGGCTCATGCGCGCGCGGCCGCGTCGGGTCGCCGACGACCGGATGGCTTCCGGGCTCGACGAAGGCGACGAGGACATCGGGGATGCGCGCGAGAAATTCGTTGCCGGGACCGTAGCCGGTCCAACCGCTTTGCGGGTGCTGGGTCACGACGAGATCGATGGCCCGGTCCGCGTCGACGTCGTGCCAGGGGCCGAACCAGGCCGCGAACTCGACGTGACCCGGAAGGAAGACGTTCGCGAGGCCGCCGCTTTCGCGCTGGGGGCTCGCGGCGCGGTGAATCGAAGTCGCGCTCGTGGCGGTCATGCGCAGGTCGTCGGGGGATGCAAGAGAGTTCCCGACGGTCGTGAAAGGGTGGCTCGTCGAGGCGCCCGAGACGGCGAAGGCGTCGAGGATGCGGACCCCCTCGACCGGATGAGCCGAGCCCGTCGGCTCGACCGCGCAGGATTCTCCGCCGCCCGACACCGCGTCGGAGACGCACGTCCGCTGCCGCGCGGAGGGGGACGGCTCGTCGGCCTCCCACGCGATCTCGGCGTGGCGCGCGAGCGCCATCGGAGCGGCAAGGAGCGCGAGGACGACGAGGAGGGCGAGGGGGGGTCTGGCCATGAGGGACGCAAGCGCCCTCGACCGCTCTTCAATCTTCGTCGCGCTTCTCGCTCGACCCCTCGAACGTGTTCGAAATCAGAGGCTTCGGACGGCGGGCGCGACCTCGGTGCCCAGGATCTCGACGGCGCGCTTCACCTTCTCCCACGGCTCCCCCGCCCAGTCGAACTGGACGAGGAAACGATCGTTGGCGAAGAGGCGGTGGTAGAATCGCAGCTTCTCGATCGCGTCCTCCGCGTTTCCCGCGAGGAAGGCACCCTTAGGGCCCATCTCGTGGTCGAGGTATTCGCGCGGCACTTCGCGCGGCGGGAAGCGGTTCCGCAATCCGTTGCGCATGAGACCGCCCCACGCGTCGGCGAACGCGTCGCGCGCGGTTGCGGCGTCGTCCGCGAGGAGACCGTGCGTCGAGAGCGCGAGCTTCGGGCGGGGCTTCCCGGCCTTCGCGGCCGCCTCGCGGTGGATGGCGGCGAACGGCGGGAAGCGCTCGGGCCCGCCGAGGATCGCGATGTTCATCGGAAGCCCGAGCGCGCCCGCGCGGGCGGCGGACTGCGGCGTGCCGCCGACGCCGATCCAGAGCGGGAGGGGGCGCTCGGCGCGCGGCGAGACCTCCGCGTCCTCGAGCGCGGGCCGGAAGCGGCCGCTCCACGTCACGCGCTCGTTGGCGTTGATCTTCAGGAAAAGATCGAGCTTCTCCGCGAAGAGCGCGTCGTACTGGCGGATGTCGTAGCCGAAGAGGTCCCAGCTTTCCGTGAAGGACCCGCGGCCCGCGAGGATCTCGGCGCGGCCCCCCGAGACGAGATCGAGCGTCGCGAAGTCCTCGTACACGCGCACGGGGTCGAGCGTGTTGAGGAGCGTCGTCGCGCTCGAAAGCCGGATGCGCTCCGTCCGCGCGGCGACGGCCGAGAGGATGACCGCGGGCGACGAGACCACCATGTCGAGGCGATGGTGCTCGCCGAGCGCGAAGACGTCGAGGCCCACCTCCTCCGCGAGGGCGCCGAGCCTCACGAGCTGCCGCACGCGCTCGGCGTGGCTCACGCGTTGGCCCGTGACCGGGTGGGGGATGACGTCGCCGAAGCTGAAGAGGCCGATCTCCACGGCGTGGCGAGCGCGCCCGGGAGGATAAAGGGGGCCGTCGCCCGGGAGGCGGACGATGGGAGGCCGACCCGGGACCCGAGGCGTTAAGCCTCGCGACGCCCCGTAAGCGTCGGGAGGCCTCCGATGCGCACCGCCGTCGCTTTCACGCTCGCGCTCCTCGCTTTCGCCCCGGCCGCCGCCTACTCCTACGACGTCCCGGTCGCGTTCGAGGCGACGGAAGCCAACCGCGCCGCGCTCGACGACGCGGGCCAGGCGAATTGCGTCGCCGAGGCGCTCGCGGGAGCGCCGACGGCTGCATGCCCGCGCGTCGCCACGGGCCAGGCGGTGCCCGCGGAGGGATTCCTCATCCTCGACGCGGTGTACGGCGCGGAGGGCTTCGGCGCGCCCGTCGCTTCCGCGGAGGCGACCGCGCGTGACCCGGAAGCCGACACGTTCGCGCTCGTCTACGACAGCTACCACGGAGCGAACCTTCGCCGGACGAGCGGCGACAACCTTCCGGACCTCATCGCCCCGGGCGTCGGGCAGTTCACGGCGTGGCACGGCCTCTGGGACGACGCGAACGGCGACGGCGCCATCCAGGTGCGATGGAACAACGACTGGCTCGCCGCGAACGAATGGGCGCCGAGACCCGACGCGCACATCGTCACGTACCTCGAGCCGGGAAGCCACCCGGAGGCCGAGGCGCGCGTGCGCCCCTCCGCGGGATCGCCCGACTTCCACTACCGGGGCTCGTTCTTCGGCCACCATACGCGCGACATCCTCTTCACCGACGGAACGCTCCTCGCGAAGCGCGTCGCGACCACCGTCTCCGACGCGGTGCTCGCCCCGTCGCCCGGCGGAGCGTTCCCCTTCACGCCGGGCCCGCAAAGCCTCGTCGACATCGACGTGTACGCGGTCCTCGCGCCCTCGCCGCTCGAAGCCCTCTATGGCGCGACGCTCGCGGGCACCGTCGCCGAGGCGGGAAGCCCCTCGCTCGCCTGGTGCCCGGCGGGCTGCCGCGTGGGACCCGCGCCGCTCGGCGACAATCCCGCGGCCGCCGTCGTCGGGCCCGTCGCGGCGCTCGCGTGGGCGTCTTCCGAAGCGGAATGGGCGGAAGGAAGCGGGAACACCGCGGCCGGCCGCCTCGCCGCGTTCGAGGCGCGCCACGAGCCGTGGATCGACCTCAGGCCCCTTTCGGGGTTTGTCCCCAACATCGTGTCCCCCCAGACGGGACCGATGCTCGGGCGCAACGCACGCGGCGAGGCCGCGGCCGCGCCCGGCCTCTTCGCGTTCGAGGTGTGGACCGGCCTCTGGAAGGACATCGGCCAGGACGGCGTCGTCGGCCACGCGCGCCGCGACGCCGCGGGCGCGGCCGACCCCTACGAGGGGGGAACGCGCCCGTATCCGGACCGGTACGAGGATTCCGAGGGCGAGTTCCTCGGCGCCTACGCCGTGGGCCCGACCGGCGCGCGCCTCGATGCCTTCGAGGTCACGCTCGTCCCCGACACGGCCTGGCCGGACCCGGGCGTGGTGCTCGTGTGGTATTACGGGTTCCCGGGCCAGCGCGTGACGGGCGCGACGCCGGTCGTGCTCCAGGCCGTGTACGAGCCGGGAGGCGCCGACCAGACGAGAGGCCATTACACGTTCCAGGCCTTCGTGCTCCTCCCGCGCGGTTCGCCCGGCTTCACGATCTGCACGGCGGCGGTCGCGATCGAGCATGTGCGGGACGGCGCGCTGACGCGCGAGACCGTGCGCGACTGCGACCGGATCGCGGCGTTCGCGGACTGACGCCGCGAGGAGACAGGGTCAAGCGGTCGTCCGCCGTCGGTGGCGCATGGCAACCTTCCCTCCGCGCGGCGCCGCGCTCTCCCACATCCTCGTGGTCGCGGACCTCGCGCGCGCCCGACGCTGGTACGCGGACGTGCTCGGCGCGCGACTGTACCGCGAGTACGGCGGCACGACCGCCGTCTTCGATTTCGAGGGCGCGTGGCTCGTGCTCGTCACCGGCGGCGGGCCCACCGCGGACAAGCCGACGGTCACGATGGCGCCGCCCGACACGCCGGACCGCGCAAGCCACGCGATGACGATCCGCGTCCCGGACTGCCGCGCCGCGCACGCGACGCTCGCGGCGCGCGGCGCGGCCTTCCTCACGCCGCCGGTCGACCACGGGTCCGAGGTGCGGGCGTTCTTCCGCGACCCGGAGGGGCACCTCTTCGAGATCAGCGAGGCGCGGTGACGAGGCCCTCGCGCGCAAGCGCGTGATGCGAGGTCCTCGTCCCGTTGCGCAAGGCACGATGAGCCTCGACGACGTAGAGCCCGGGGACATTCCGCTCCGGCATCGTCGCGCGCCCTCCGCCCGAGCCCCCTCGCGCGCGATCGCTTCCTGTGGGAGAGGTCGTCCCCGGATCACCCGACCGGGATCCGCCCATCGCGACCCGCCTGCGCGCAGCGCCTTCCCGGCCTCGGAACGCTCGCCGCCTGCAGGGAGCATGCGCTTCGCGTCCTCGCGCGCCAGCAGTAGTCGTGCCTCCTGGCGGACGGCGACCCATCCTACGATGGGATCCGTCGCATCGAAAGGCCGGGCCCGGGTGCATAGCAACGGGATGAAGGTCGACTCGAAGTCGCGGGAGAAGGGGCGCGGCCGCGGCGGGAAGGCGGTTCGACCCGGCGACGCGGCGGACGCGAGTCGCGAAAGGAATGAAAGAAAAGACAGGGCCGGGATGTGCGCTCCCGGCCGGGGTTACCCTTACTTGCGGCGGTTCACGAGCGCAACGCCCGCGACGACTGCGACGCCCGCGCCCGCGAGGGCGAGGGAGCCGAGCTCGGGCGTCGGGTAGGCCGGGCCGCTGATGGCGACGTTGTCGATGGCCCATCCGAGGTAATTGTTGACCCAGCCGTCCCCCGTGTCGAAGTAGAACTGGACGCGGACCGAGTTGCCCACATAGGGCGTGAGGTCGACCGAGTAGAGCGTCCAGGCCGAGTCGGGGCCGCACTCGAGGTTGTTGAGGACGACGTTGTACGGGCCGTCATTGACGGACACGAGGACGTGCGCAACGTCGTAGGCGCCGCACCATTGTTCGGTCTGGATGTAGCTCTCGAAGTTCAGCGAGGACGGACCCTGGACCACGATCGGGGGCGTCGTCGCCGCGCCGTTGCTGTAGCCGACGTCGTAGTTGCACTGGGGGTGCACGTTGTAGACGAGCGCATACGTGCCGGAGGCCGCGATGCAGTCGTTGACGTTCCAAAGGCCCGTGAGGGTCCAGAGCTTCGCGGCGCCGGACTCGAAGCCCTCCGAGTAGGGCGTCGCGGCGGCGGCGGTCGGAACGAGGGCGAGCGCGCTTGCGGCGACAAGCGTGACCAGGAGTTTCAGTTTCATGCCTAACCTCACGCCCGTCAGGCACTGAATCCTCATATCTCGGCGCGGAAGCTCCGTTCGCGCGAATGGATCGAGGGCCCGGCTCTAGAGCGTAAGACTGTACGGGCCACGTCCTTCGAGGCGACCGATCGATCGGTCCCCATCGCGCGCGTCTGACGCCGCGGGTGCGGAGTGGCTCTCGAGCGACGACGCCGAACCGCAGCGCAGGGGCGGGCCGTGAGCGGTATCGACCCGCGCGGACGTGAGACGCACCCCCCTTCGCGACGCTCGACCGGCGGAGGATTGGACAAAGGCGCGGAATCATCCCCGCGAGGCCGGATCCGAACGAACCCTTTTCGCGCCGCTTCGCGCCGCAAAAGCGTTCACGGAAAAGCGCCAACCCGGCCACGCCCGATCATCGGCCACCTCCGGTGGCCGGAGAAGCGGGCCAGGCCGGATTCGAACCGGCGGCGACGAGATTAAGAGTCTCGCCCCTTGACCTGGCTAGGGTACTGGCCCGTGAGGAAACGCTCGGGAAAACCCGCGCGGCGCGCGCCGGGAGGCCCGGGCGGCGAAGGCGACAAATGCACTGCCCCTATAAAAGCTATGCCCCGGGCGCGAGGACGTGCGCGTCAGAAGTAGTCCGCGCCCGCGACCTGCACGTCCGAGAGGTACGCGATGCCCGCGTGCTTCTCGAGGACGACGAGCACGTCGCGGAGGATGCGCTCCGCGACCGCCTGCGTCGCGACGGTGGTGATGCGGACGTTGCGGGCCGGGTCGAAGATGTCGTGGCCGCTGCGGAGTCCGCGGTGGCCCTGCCCTTCGACGCGCGGGACGATGGTGTAGCCCTTCGCGCCGGCCTCGCGGATGATCGCGAGCACGCGCTCGCGGGCGGCGGCGTCGATCACGATCTCGACCTTCTTGCGCGTGTGCAGCTCCATGGTGTCAGCCTCCGCCGCCGAGGAGGACGCCGGCGGCCGCGTGGTAGAGGGGGATTCCGAGGACGATGTTGAACGGGAAGGTGACGGCGAGGGAGAGCGTCACGTACACGCTCGGGTCGGCGGCGGGAAGCGCGTGGCGCAGGGCCGCGGGCACCGCGATGTAGCTCGCGCTTGCGGCGAGGACCACGAGGAGGGTCCCGTCGCCCGCGTCGAGGCCGAGCGCGCGCGCGGCGGCGAGGCCGAGGAGGGCGCCGAGGATCGGCATGTAGAGGCCGAAGGCCACGCCGCTCCACGAGAGGTTGCGGCTCTGGCGCAGGCGCCGCACGACGAGGAGGCCCATGTCGAGGAGGAAGATCGCGAGGAGACCCTGGAAAGGACCGACGAGGACGCCGCCCACGCTCGCCATGCCGCGCTCGCCCGTCGCCCAGCCGATCGCGAGGGCGCCGAGGAGCACGAGGACCGATCCGCTCGAGAGGACCTCGCGCAGGAGCGGCCAGGGGACGAGCGGCGCTCCCGCGACGGGCGCGGTGCGACGCGCGAGGAGGAGACCGGAGACGATGGCCGGCGTCTCCATGAGGGCGAGCACGGCGACGAGGTAGCCGGAGGTCTCGAAGCCGGCGCGCTCGAGGAACGCGGCGGCCGTGACGAAGGTCACGACGCTCACGCTGCCGTAGGTCGCGGCGACGGCGGCGGCGTTCACGGGCGCAAGCTGCGTCGCGGCGCGGAGGATCGCGTACGCGAGCCAGGGCATGAGGAGGCTCAGGAGGACGGCGACGACGGCCACGCCCGCCATCGTGGCGGACCAGGAGGGCGTCGCGGCGAGCGCGACGCCGCCCTTGAACCCGATCGCGATCATGAGGTAGAGCGCGAGGCCCTTTCCGAGGGCGGGCGGAATCTCGAGGTCGCTCCGCACGAAGGCGGCGAAGACGCCGAGCGCGAAGAACAGGATGACGGGCGAGGTGAGGTTGTCGAGGGCGGGCCCGAGGAGGTCGACCGCCATCACGCCGCGTCTCCCGCGAGCCGGCGGTCGAGGTCGTGGGCGATGCGCCACGCCGCGTCGGCGTCCTCGTGGACCACGACGATGTGACCCATCTTCCGGCCCGGCCTGACCTTGCGCTTGCCGTAGAGGTGCAGGTGGGCCGCGGGCTCGTCGAGGACGACGCGCCACGGGGGCTCTCCGCGGGCCCAGAGGTCGCCGAGGAGGTTCAGCATCACCGCGGGTCGCGGGACGGCCGTGTCGCCGAGCGAGAGCCCCGTGATTGCGCGGAGATGCTGCTCGAACTGGGACGTCGCGCAGGCCTTGAGCGTGTAGTGGCCGGAATTGTGCACGCGCGGCGCGACCTCGTTCACGAGAAGCTCGTCCTCGGCGGTCACGAACATCTCGACGGCCATCATGCCGACGTGGCCCATCGCGTCGGCGACCTCGCGCGCGAGCTCGTTCGCGCGCGCGGCGAGCCCGTGCGGGATGCGCGCGGGGGCGCGCGTCGTGTGGAGGATGCCGTCGCGATGGACGTTCTCCGCGACGGGATAGAACGCGACGGCGCCGTCCTCGCGACGCGCGACGAGCGCGCTGATCTCCATGCGGAACGTGACGAAGGCTTCGAGCACGGCCGGCCGGCGGCCGATCGCGGCCCACGCCTGCTCCGCGTCCCCGGCGCGCGCGAGCCGCGCCTGACCCTTGCCGTCGTAGCCGCCGGTGCGCGTCTTGAGGATCGACGGCGCGCCCACCGCGCGCACGGCGCGCGCGAGGTCCTCATCCGTTGCGACGGGCTCGAAGCGCGGCTGCGGCGCGCCGATCGACGCAAGGAACGTTCGCTGCGCGAGGCGGTCCTGCACGCGCGCGACGACCGACGGCGCGGGATGGACGCGGCCGACGGCGGCCGCGGCCTCGAGGCTCGCCGCGGGCACATGTTCGGTCTCGACCGTGACGACGGCCGCGCGACGCGCGAGGGCGCGCACCGCCTCGACGTCGTCGAGGGACGCGACGACGCGCTCGTCGGCGACCTGGGCGCCGGGCGCGTCGGGGTCGGGATCGAGGATCGCGGTCCGGTAGCCGAGCCGACGCGCCTCGATCGCGATCATGCGCCCGAGCTGGCCGCCGCCGAGGATCCCGACGAGGCTTCCCGGGAGCGCCGTCAGAGCTTCTCCCCCAGCACGCGGTCGCGCTCGCCCGCGCGGAGCGCTTCGAGGCGCGCGCGGAGGGCGGGGTCGCGGAGCGCGAGGATCTGCGCGGCAAGGAGCGCCGCGTTCGCGGCGCCCGCCTCCCCGATCGCGAGCGTCCCGACGGGGACGCCGCGCGGCATCTGGACGATGCTGAGGAGCGAGTCCATTCCGGAGAGGGCCTTCGATCGGACGGGAACCCCGAGCACGGGGAGCGTGGTCTTCGCGGCCGCCATGCCCGGGAGGTGGGCGGCGCCGCCCGCGCCCGCGATAATGACCTCGATACCGCGCGCGGCGGCGCCTTCCACGTATTCGAAGAGGAAGTCAGGCGTGCGGTGCGCGCTCACGACGCGGCTCTCGTGGGCGACGCCGAGGCCGGCGAGCGTCTCGCTCGCGTGGCGGAGGGTCTCCCAGTCGCTGCGGCTCCCCATGATGATGGCCACCTTGGGCGCGGCGGACTCCATGCTGGGTGCGGGGAAGGGCCGCGGGATGATAATGGATGCGAAGGACGCTCGCGGTCCTGGCCCCCATCTACTCGAAATCGCGTAGCTACCCACAAAACGCTTTTATCCTCCGACCCGCCATGGCGCCGCGTGACCCTGCCCGCCGAGGACGACGTCGCGGCCGCGCCGGATCTCCTCGAGACCACGGACGTGGCGAGCCTCCCGACGATGCACGCGACCTTCCGCGTCGTGGCCTTCGGCGCCCCGCTGGCCCGCGAGGAGCACGTCGCCCTCGTCCTGGGCGATGTCGCGGGCGAGGACGTCCTCGCGCGCGTGCACAGCGCATGTCTCACGGGCGACGTGTTCGGGAGCGCGCGATGCGACTGCGGCCCGCAGCTCGACCTCGCCCTCGCCGAGATCGCGAAGGCGGGGCGCGGCGTCCTGCTCTACCTCAACCAGGAGGGCCGTGGGATCGGGCTTGCGAACAAGATCCGCGCGTACGCCCTGCAGGAGACCGGGCTCGACACCGTGAAGGCGAACGAGTCGCTCGGCTTCCCGGGCGACCTGCGGCAGTACGATTCGGCGGTCGCGATGCTCCGTCGCCTCGGCGTCGCAAGCGTGCGTCTCATGACGAACAACCCCGCGAAGGTCCTCGCCCTCGAGCAGGGCGGGATCCGCGTCGCCGCCCGCGTCCCGCACGTCGCGGGCGCGACCGAGGCGAACCGCGCCTATCTCGCGGCGAAGCGCGCCCTCATGGGCCATCTTCTCGACTGAGCGCGATCGCGAGGTCCGCGACGTTCGTGCCCGTGGGTCCCGTCACGAAGAGATCGTCGAGCGTCGCGAAGACGTGCGTCGAGGCGTGGCGCGCGAGCGCGGCCGGGACGTCGAGGCCCGCGGCCCGAGCGCGTTCGAGGCTCGTTCCGTCCGCGAACGCGCCGGCCGCGTGCGTGGGGCCGTCCACGCCGTCCGTGCCCGCAACGAGCGCGACGACGCGGCGGCCCGCGAGCCCTTCGACCATCGCGAGCGCCGTCTCCTGGTTGCGCCCGCCCACGCCCGCGTCGAGGCCGAGCGAGACCGTCGTCTCGCCGCCCGCGACGAGCGCGACGGGGCCGCGCTCCGCGAGCGCGCGCGCCGCGAATGCGCGCCCGGCGTCACGCGCCTCGCCCGCGAGCGCGAGGGCGGGCGCGACGCGCCACCCGCGCGCGGCGAGGGCGGCGCGCGCCGCGTCGACGGCCGTCGCGTTCGAGGCGACGAGACGGAAGCCGCCGCGCGGGGCGGCGCGGGGGGGAGGCGGCTCGTCCGCGAGAACGCGGGCGACCGACGCGGGAAGCTTCGCGAGCAGGCCGCGCGCCTCGAGCGCCGCTCGCGCGGCGCCGGGCGGAGAAGGGTCGGGCACGGTCGGGCCGCTCCCGATCGCGGCAGGATCGTCGCCGACGACGTCGGAGATCGCGAGCGTCGCGACGGTCCCGCGGCCCGCGGCCTCCGCGAGTCCGCCGCCCTTGAGGCGCGAGAGACGGCGCCGGACGGTGTTCACGACGTCGATCGGCGCGCCGCTTGCGAGCAGGAGCCGCGTCGTGGCGCGCAGGTCCGACAGCGGCACGCGCGGGGCTTCGGCGAGCGCGCTCGCGCCGCCCGAAAGGAGGAGGACGAACAGGTCTTCGGCATCCGCGGCCGCCGCAAGGGCGAGGAGCGCCTCGCCCGCCTCGAGGGAGCCGGGGCCGGGAACGGGGTGCTCGCCCGCGAGGGCGCGGAACCCCTCGACGGGGTCGGCGCGCGGCGCGACGACGAGCCCCTCGGACGGCGCCCCCGCGTGCGCGCGCCACGCTTCGGCCATCCCGGTCGCCGCTTTCCCGACGGCGGCGACGCGCACGCGCGCGAAGCTCGCGAGCTCGAGGCGCCCGGCCGCGAGGTCGACGACGCCGGGCCCGGCGAAGGACCGCGCGACGGCCGCGCGGGGGTCGACGGCGGCAAGGCCCGCGCGGAAAGCGGCTTCCGCGTCGCGGCGCATCGCGGACCGTTCGTCGTCCATGCCGTTCGCGAGCGCTTCGCGGCCCTAAGGGTTTGCGCTACGCGCGCCGCCTTGCGAGGCGCGCGCCCGCGAGCGCCGCGAGGGCCGCAAGCGCAAGGCCCGGGGCCGGCGTGGGAACGATGGAGGCGGGACCGCCCGAATCCGGCGACCCGGTCGCGTTTCCGTCCGGCGGCGGCTTCGTCGTGTTCCCGCCCGGCGACCCGCGCGCGCCGCACGTCGCGCCGTCGAGCGCGAAGCGCCAGACGGTCGTCCACCCGGCGACGTAGAGGCAGCCGTCGGGACCGCGCTCGACGTCGAGGACGCGCGCGCCGGACCGCTCCCAGAACACCGTCTTCGCGCCGGTCGCGAGGTCGACCGCGCGCACGCGCCCGTTCACGTAGTCGCCGAGGTAGAGCGTGCCGTCCGCAACGGCGATGCCCGTAGGGCCGAAGTGCTCGTCCCACCACGCGACGGGCTCCGCGAAGTCCTGCCGTCCGCACGCGCCGGTGCAGTGGGGCCAGCCGTGATTCGCGCCCTTCTCGACGCGGTTCACCTCCTCGCGGCCGCCGTTGTCGCTCACGTATACGACGGTGTCCCCGGTGACCGCAAGGCCGAAGGGGTTGCGGAACCCCTGCGCCCACGCAAGCGGGTGCCACCCATCGGGATTGCCGGGCGCGGGCTTGCCCTCCTTCGTGAAGCGGAGCACCTTGCCGAGGATCGATCCGCGGTCCTGCGAGGGCGACTTGAGGTCGTTGTCGCCCGTCGTCGCCCAGAGGATCCCGTCGGGGCCGACCGCGACGCGGCCCCCGTCGTGGAGCATCGCCCAGGGGATGTCGTCCACGAGCACCGTTTCGACGCCGTTCGCGACGCGGGAGATGCGGTTCACCTTACCTCGCTCGGCGCCGGGCTTCTCCATCGAGTAGTGCACGTAGAACACGCCCGCCTCGACGGGGTCCGCCGCGAGGCCCGTGAAGCCGCCGTTGCCGCCGCCGCTGGCCGGGATCGAGAACACCGGCTCGGTGACGACGCCGTCGGGACCGATCGCGCGCACGCGGCCCGTGAGGAGCTCCGCGAAGTGGAGCGTGCCGTCGGGCGCGAAGGTGAGGTCGACGGGCGTCTCGAGATCGGTCGCGACCACCTCGGGCTCGGCCGCTGCGGCCGCGGGCGTCGCGAGCGCGGCGACGACGAGAAGCGCGGCCGCCGCGCCGCGGCCCCTTCGCGGGACCCGGCGTCGCCGCGCCGCGGCGACCGCCCCCGCGGCGAGCGCGAGGGCCCCGAGGGCGGGGCCGGGCGTGGGCGTGATGAGCGCCGGACCCGCCTCGTCCGGCGGCGGGGCCGTCGTGTTTCCACCGGGCGGGTCCTCCGTCCCGTTCGGCGCGGGCGTTCCGTTCGGAAGCGGGAGGACGCGCTCGCCCGGCACCGTCACGACATGGATCGCGTCGTACGTGCTCACGTAGAGCCGCCGATCGGGGCCGGCCTCGACGTCGAGCACGCGCCCGCCGCCGGGAACGCGCCACACGACGTCCGCCGTCACGCTCCCGTCGCTCGCGCGGCGGACCCGGTGGACGGCGCCCGCGTTGAACTCGCCGAAATACATCGTGCCGTTCAGCACGGTCGCGCCGGTGGGGCCGAGCGTTGTCGCGTACGTGTGCACCGGGTCCTCGAAGCGCGGGTCGTTGAGCGCGCCCGTGCCCCGCGGCCAACCATAGTTCTTCCCCGCGACGAGGATGTTCACCTCGTCGTTCTTCTCCGGCCCGTTCTCGGTCTGCCAGAGCGTCGACGAGGCCGGGTCCCACGCGAGGCCGAACGGGTTCCGGTGGCCGTAGGTGTAGACGAGCGGATGGTTCGGGAACGGGTTTCCCGGGGCGCCCGCGCCGTCGCGCGTCATCCGGAGCGTCTTGCCGAGGAGATTCCCGAGGTCCTGCGCGACCTCGCGGCGCTCGTTGTCGCCCGTGACGACGACGAGGTGGTCGCCCACGAAGAGCAGGCGTCCGCCGTCGTGCATCTCGGCCCACGGGATGCCGTCGAGGATCACCTTCTCGCCCGAGGCGTCGAGGCGGCTCACGCGGTTCACCTTCGTCCCGTCGATCTTCGCGGTGTAGTAGACGAAGAAGGCCTTGGTGCGCTCGAACTCGGGGTCGAGCGCGAGGCCGAGGAAGCCTCCGTTGCCGCCCGGCGCCGCGGCGACCTTGTGGACGGGCTCGGCCCGCGGCGCCGTCTCTCCGGGCGGGATCGCGCGGATCGCGCCCGTGTTCAGCTCGGCGTAGTAGAGCGTTCCGTCCGGCCCGAACACGACGTCCACCGGGAAGGCGAGGCCGCGCGCGAAGGCCGCGCCCTCGAACGCGGCCTGGGCGCCCGCGGCGGGGACGAGGAGGACGGCGGCGAGCAGGGCGAGCGGGAGGGCGCGGCGCATGCGCGGCGCGCGGACCGGCCCGGGATTCCCGCTTCTGGATCAACGCTCGAACCCGGCAGGGCGAATGCTTTTACGGAACCCTTCCGTTGGGCGGCCGGGTGCGCCGGTGAGCGGACGGAGCGACGCGGACAAGGTCCTGGGCCTCGTGGAGAAGCACACGCAGTGGTTCGACCGCTCGATCCCGATGATCGCGAGCGAGAACCTCATCTCGCCCCTCGCCCGCAGGCTCCTCGCGTGCGACTTCCACGACCGCTACGCCGAGGGACACCCCGGCAAGCGCTACTACCAGGGCCTCACGTACATCGACGAGGTCGAGCGGCTCTGCGCGGACCTCGCGCGCAAGCTCTGGCGGGTCAAGTTCGCCGACGTCCGGCCCGTCTCCGGCACGGAGGCGAACATCGCGGCCTTCGCGGCGATGACGAAGCCCGGCGACACCATCACGGCGGTCGACACCGCGGACGGCGGCCACATCTCGCACGCAAAGTTCGGCGGCGCGGGCGTGCGCGGCCTCAACATCCTCACGTACCCGTGGGACCGCGACCAGATGACGATCGACGTGCCCGCCACCGTGAAGCTCATCCGCGAGGCGAAGCCCAAGCTCGTCGTCTTCGGCCAGAGCATGTACCTCTTCCCGACGCCCCTCAAGGAGGCCGCCGCCGCGGCCCACGAGGTTGGCGCGACTGTCATGTACGACGGCGCGCACGTCATGGGCCTCATCGCGGGCGGCCGCTTCCAGGACCCGCTGCGCGAGGGCGCGGACTTCATCACGGGCTCCACGCACAAGACGCTCCCCGGCCCGCAGGGCGCCGTGGTCCTCGCGGACTGGGATCCCGCGGACCTCGAGACGCAGGGGACGGCCGCGCGCAAGCTCGACCGCGCCGTCTTCCCGGGCACCGTCTCGTCGCACCACCTTCATCACCTGGCCGCGAAGGCGGTCGCGTTCGCCGAGCACCTCGAGTACGGGCGCGCGTACGCGGATCAGATCATCCGCAACTCGAAGGCCCTCGCGCAGGCGCTCCACGAGCGCGGCATCCGCGTGCTCGGCGAGAAGCGCGGCTTCACGGAGTCGCACCAGGTCGTCGTGGACGTGAAGGAGCACGGCGGCGGCAAGTGGGCGGCGGAGGCCCTCGAGCAGGCCGGCGTCATCACCAACATGAACATGCTCCCGGGCGACACGAGCGCGCTCCACCCGTCGGGCCTTCGCCTCGGCACGCAGGAGATGACGCGCATCGGCATGCGCGAGAACGCGATGGTCGACGTCGCGCAGTTCATCGTCGACACCGTCGCGAAGAAGCAGGACCCGGCGAAGGTCGCCGAGCGCGTCGCGGAGTTCCGCAAGGCCTACCGCGGCGTCCACTACTGCTTCGAGGAGGGCACGCCCGCCTACAAGTTCTGGAAGCTCGCCTGATCCTCGAGGAGCAGCTCCTCCCAGAACGCCGGCCCGACGCGGGTCACGAGCCCGAACGGTCCCGCTTCGAGCATCGCGGCCGCGCGCGGGTGCCGGAGCGCGAGCCACACGGCGTCCACGAACCGGCTCGCCTCCTCCTCGCGCTCCTCGCTCACGCCGTCGAGCTGGAGATGGACGTGCATCCGCTCGTGCGAGTCCACGAAGGCGACGGACTCGGCCTCGTCGAGGCCGAATCGCGCGCCGATGCGGAGCACGACCGGGAGCGCGAGGCTTGTCGCGAGAAGAAGGCGTCCTTCGTCGTCCTCGGCGAGGCGGAAGGTGAGCGCCGCCATGCCGTCCACCTTCCATTCGGGCGGCACGGCCGGGTCGATCGAGACCTGGTAGAGCAGCGCGTGGTCGCCGAAGTCGTGCCAATGGCCCCGCGCGCGCATCGCGGCGCGCCAGCCGTCAGGCGTCGCGCGCACCGCCCCGCTTGGGCGCCTTGGACTTCGCGCTTTTGGCCTTCGCTTCCTTCTCGGGCGGCTGCCGCCACGCTTCGAGGAGCGGCGCCGCGTTGCCGACGAGGCGCGATTCGCCCTTCCGCAGGTGCTCCTCGAGCGTGGAGCGCGCGAGGCCCTTCGCCTTCGCGAGCGCCTCCGTCGTGACGCGGCGCGGCGAGTCGTAGTAGCCGCGCTCGAATGCGAAGCGGAGAAGGTCGGCTTGCACGTCGGAAAGGCCGTCGAAGAGATCCTCCGTCGTCGTCACGAGGAGCCGCGGCACCTCGTTCGTCTCGCGCAGACGCTTCCCGAGGAGCCGGTAATGGCCCTCGTCCGCGAGCTCCTTGAGGAAGTTCTCGGCCTGACCGGGTTCGAAGGTGAGGAAGCGGAACGACTCCTCGCCCTTCTCGTACGTGACGGGATAGAGCGGCATGCAGCCGAGGCTCTCGAGCCGGTAGAGGAGCGAATGGTACTCCATGCACCGGCACTTCCGCAGGAGGTCGAGGCGCGAGCCCGTGTTCTCCGTGAAGTAGAACGTGCTCCCCTCCTCCTTGAGCCGCCGTACGACGTCCTCGCGCACGTCCTCGGGCCCCGTCGCCTGGATGACCTCGACCGCGCGGTTGCACCACTCCTGCATGCGAAGCGCGGGGTTCTCGCGCGTGAGCGTCGCGAGGAGGCAGTCGTGCGCGAGCACGACGCGGAACTCGGTGAGCACGCGCCACCAAGGCGGCCCCCGCGCCTTAAAGCTGCACCCGCCCCGCGTCACCCGCCGGAGGGAATCCGGGGAGCGCGCCTTTATCGCCGCGCGGAAGGATCGCCCGTCGATCGGTCATGGCTCGGGAGATCCGAACGGTCACGGTCCTCGGCGCGGGCGACATGGGTCACGGCATCGCGGAGCTCGCCGCGATCAGGGGCTTCGACGTCCGATTGCGCGACGTTTCGGAGACGCAGCTCGCGAAGGCGATGGAGAAGGTCCGCTGGAGCCTCGAGAAGCTCGTGAAGCACCAGACGCTCGCGCGCGAAACCGCCGATCTCGCCTTCGGCCGCATCGCGGCCACGACCGACGCGAAGGCGGCCCTTGCGGACACGGATCTCGTGATCGAAGCCGTGCCCGAGAGCCTCGACCTCAAGCGCAAGGTGTTCGCCGAAGCGGAGGCGCACGCGCCCGCGCACGCGATCCTCGCCTCGAACACGAGCACGATGCGGATCACGGAGATCGGCGAAAAGCTCGCGGACCCGTCGCGCGTCGTCGGCCTCCATTTCTTCAATCCCGTCCTCCTCATGACGCTCGTCGAGATCATCCCGGGCGCGACGACGACGCGCGAGACCGTCGCCGCGGCGGACGCGTTTTCGCGGAAGCTCGGCAAGGAGACCGTCGTCCTCAAGCGCGACTCGCCCGGGTTCGTGACGAGCCGTCTCATCGGCACCTGGGTCGGCGCGTCGATCATGGCGCTCGAGCACCGCATCGCGACCGTCGAGACCATCGACGCCGCGATGAAGTTCAAGGCCGGCTTCCCGATGGGACCGTTCGAGCTCGCGGACTACACGGGCCTCGACGTCGGCTTCCACGCGTCGAACTACATCGCGGCGCGGCTCGGACCCGGCTACGCGCCGTTCAAGTCGATGCGGGAGCGCGTCGAGCGCGGCGACCTCGGCAAGAAGACGGGGAAGGGCTTCTACACGTGGAAGGACAACCGCGTCGTCGAGCGCGTCGACGCGGAGGCGGCGAAGACGTTCGAGCCGAAGTTCATCCTCTCGATCGTCGCGAACGAGGCCGCGAAGCTCCTCGACGAGGGCGTCGCGGACGCGGCGGAGATCGACCGCGCGATGCGTCTCGGCTGCGCGTTCCCGAAGGGCCCGCTCGAGTGGGCCGACGCGACGGGCCTCGACGACGTGCTCGCGGCGCTCGATGGCCTTTACAAGTCCACGGCGCACCCGATCACGAAGCCCGCGGAGATCCTGAAGGAACTCGTGGAGGAAGGCAACCTCGGCGCGAAGTCCGGCCTCGGTTTCCACGACCACGGCCCGAAGGCCGCGACGGCCGGGGGCGCGCCCGCCGCCTACGAGACGCTCCTCGTCGAGGTGGATGATGCCGCGCGCGTCGGCGTCCTCACGCTCAACCGCCCGCACCGCCTCCACGCGATCAACGAGCGGCTCATCGACGACCTCTCGGCCGCGCTCGACGCGATGGAGGCCGACCCCCGCGTGCGCGTGGTGCTCCTCACGGGGTCCGGCGACAAGGCGTTCTGCGCGGGCGCGGACCTCGCGGACGGCGGGCTCACGCCCGCGAACGCGGCGCGCCTTGCGCGCAAGGGCCACCTGCTGTGCGTCAAGATGGAGAAGCTCGGGAAACCCGTCGTCGCGGCGCTGAACGGCCACGCCCTCGGCGGCGGCCTCGAGCTCGCGCTTCCCGCGGACTTTCGCGTCGCGGCTCGACGCGCGAAGCTCGCGCTCCCCGAGGTGACGCTCGGGCTCCTTCCCGCGATGGGCGGCACCCAGCGCCTGCCGAAGCTCGTGGGCCTCGCGCGCGCGAAGGAGATCGCGCTCCTCGGGAATCGCTTCGATGCGGAGGAGGCGCTCCGCCTCGGCCTCGTCCACCGCGTGTTCGAGAACGAGACGTTCGCCGCGGATGCGCGCGCCTTCGCGGCCGACCTCGCGACGCGCGCGCCGCTCGCGCTCGCCCGCACCAAGCAGCTCCTCAACATGGCGCCCACGACCGACATCCTCGCCGGCATGGAGGCCGAGGCCGCGGGGTTCGGCCTCCTCGCGGGCTCGGAGGACGCGCTCGAGGGCATCGCGGCGATGTTCCAGAAGCGCAAGCCCGAATTCAAGGGCGAGTGATCAGTCCAACTCGTCCCAGCCCTGCGGCCGGCAGGTCGGGCAGAGGAGGTTTCCCGTGTGGTCCGCGCTCCCGCAGTCGAGGTGGATCTCGAATGCGCACCGCGCGCACCGCGTGAGGCAGCAATCCGCCTCGCCGGGCATCCAGTCGTCGCGCGGCAGGCAACCCTCCTCGCCGCACGCGGAGCAGGCGTCGAACGCGTTCGCGGGCTCGCCGCAGTGCGGGCACGGCTCGCCTTCGCGGCCTACCCGCGGGTCGTCTTCGCCCTTGGCCTCGGCGAGGTCCGCCGCGAGGATGGCGAGCATCTCCTCCTCGGTCGGGTCGGGCATCACGGCTCGCGATCCGGGGGAGCGCCCGAGGGCGGTTCCGCGGGCGGAGGCGCGGTCGACGTCGACTCGACGGCGGGCGCGGCGCCGCCGCCCCCGCGGGTGCGCTGCCAGTGGGCGCGCGCCGCGTCGAAGGCGATGGGACCGCCGATGAGGAGGCCGAGCGTGAGGATGAGCATGACCCACAGGTCCTGCGGCGCGTAGGCCTTCCCGAAACCGATCCAGCCGCGGCATGCCGAGGACTTCGAGGCCTCGAAGAGGAGGAAGCCGCTCCGGCTCGTCGCGCACTGGGGTTCGTTGTAGTCGGGCGAGATGGCGAGCTTGATGAGGCCGAGCCACGGGACCTCGCTTCGCGCCTTCCCCTCGATCCATTCGGGCTGCACGATGTCGGAAAGGCCCGACTGCTGGTCGGCGCGCGAATTCGTGACGGGGTTGTCGCCCTTCGTGATGAAACCGCTTCGCCGCGGCTGGTAGTTCGCGACGCCGGCCGCGGGAAGGCTCACGCCGTTCTCGCCGAACCGGCACGTGTCGGCCTTCGTCCTCGTCGAGCCTCCGGGGCACGTCGCGCCGGGCTGCCACTTCACGTCGTAGTACGTCCTGCCGGACTGCTCGACGACGTCCACGTACGCGATCGCGCGGTGGATGATGGGCGTCGTCTTCCGGTTGCCGAGCTTGTAGTAGACGATGACGTCGCCCGATTTGCCGTAGTAGACGTCGCCGCCCATGGCCCACGTCTCGACGTCGTCCTTCCCGTTCACCTTCTTCACGAAGACGAGATCCCCGGGATCGATGGTGCCGACGCGACCGTAGGACCGCAGGAGCGGAACCACCACGACCTCGTCCTCGCGGTGCATCATCGAGCCCGACTCGACGATGACCGCGGGCGGCCAGAGGCCCGTGTAGAGGTAGAGACCCCCGAGCACGACGACGAAGGTGCCGACGAGGATGAGCGCGTCCTTCGCCACCGGGGGCAGGGACCGGGCCATGTCATCGTCGGGATGCCGGGGGCGGCTAAATAGGTTCCCGAAGGGACGCGCGCACGGACGCGCGCGCGAGGAGCCGGTCGAGCGCGACACCCTCGAGGCCCGCCTCCCGGAGGACCTTCTCCGTGTGCTCGCCGAGCGTCGGGGCGCGGCCCCGCGGCGCAAGACCGAGCGGGGCCCCGGGCGACCCGACGCCGCGCGCCCTCGCGTGCGGGTGCGCGAGCGCCTCCCCGGGCGCGAGCACGGGGGTTGCGGGGACGCCCGCGCCCACGAGGAGGTCCACCCAGACGTCGCGCGGCCGCGTCCGGAAGACGGCGGCGACGTCCGCGCGGAACGCGTCCGAGCGGTCGAGGTGGCGCTCGATCCAATCCTCCCGGCCGACCGCGCGCGCGAAGCGCTCCCAGAACTTGCCCTCGAGGGCCGCGAGGGCGACGTGGCCTCCGTCCGAGGCCTCGTACACCCCGTAGGCGGGCAGGGCGCCCGCAAGCTCGCTTTCGCCCAGACGCTGCGCGTCGCCCGCCCGCGCGCGCTCGAGGGCGAGCACGTTCACCGCGACCGCCGCGTCGTAGAGCGCGAGGTCGAGGACACGGCCGCGGCCCGAGCGGTCGCGCTCGCGGAGCGCGGCGAGGATCGCGACGACCGCGTAGAGCGCGCCCGCCATGTCCGCCGTCTGCGCCGCGGGCGGAAGCGGGCGCGCGTCGCCGTTCAGCGCCACGATCCCGGCGAGCGCCTGGTAGTTCAGGTCGTGGCCCGGCGCCTCCGCGAGGGGGCCCGTCGCGCCGTAGCCGCTCATGGACGCGACGACGAGCCGCGGGTTCGCGGCGAGGAGCGCGTCCGGCGCGAGACCGAGGCGCGCGAGGACGCCGGGGCGGAACGACTCGACGAGGACGTCGGCCATCGCGACGAGACGCCGCAGCGCCTCCTGCGCCTCCGGATCCTTGAGGTCGAGCGCGACGGATTCCTTTCCGCGGTTGATCGCGGTGAACGCGTGCCCGTGGCCCTCGACCTCGGGCGGCATCCATCGCGCGTAGTCGCCGAGGTCGGGCTCCTCGATCTTCACGACGCGCGCCCCGAGGTCCGCGAGGAGCTGCGTCGCAAACGGCCCGGGAAGGAGCCGCGTGAGGTCCACCACGAGGAGACCGGCGAGGGGGCGCACGTCCGTCGAACGGGCCGCGCGGCCATGAAAGTACCGCGCCGCGACCCGGGTCGCGGGCAGCTTCAAATACCGAGGCCTGAATCCCCCAGGCATGGCCGCGAAGCGCGCGAGGCCCTCGAAGAAGGCGAAGGCGAAGCCGACGAAGAAGCCCGTCGCGAAGCCGAAGGCCCGCGCCGCGCCGAAGCGCGCCTCGAAGACGCGCTCGCTCGCGTCGCCCGAAGCCCTTGCACGGTGGGAGCGCGAGGTGCTCGAGCCCTTCGCGAAGAAGTCGCCCGAGCGCCAGAAGACGTTCGTCACGACGTCTTCCGCGCCCATCGACCGCCTGTACGGTCCGTGGGACCTCGCGGACTGGGACCCCGCGGAGAAGCTCGGGATGCCGGGCGAGTTCCCCTACACGCGCGGCATCCATCCCACGATGTACCGCGGCCGCCTCTGGACGATGCGGCAGTTCGCGGGCTTCGGCACCGCCGAGGAGACGAACCAGCGCTTCAAGTACCTCCTCTCGCAGGGGCAGACGGGACTCTCGACCGCGTTCGACTTCTGCACGCTCCAGGGCTTCGACTCCGACCACAGCTTCAGCGAGGGAGAGGTCGGGAAGGTCGGCGTCGCGATCGACACGATGGCCGACATGGAGACGCTCTTCGACGGCATCCCGCTCGACGACGTCACCGTCTCGATGACGATCAACGGCCCCGCCGCGATGGTGTGGGCGATGTACCTCGCCGCGGCCGAGAAGCGCGGCTTCCCGCTCGCGAGCCTCGGCGGCACCATCCAGAACGACATCCTGAAGGAATATCAGGCGCAGAAGATGTTCATCTTCCCGCCCGCGCCGAGCCTGAGGCTCGTGCTCGACACCTTCGAGTTCGGGTCGAAGCAGGTGCCGCGCTGGAACACCGTTTCGATCTCGGGCTACCACATCCGCGAGGCCGGCTCGACCGCCGTGCAGGAGCTCGCGTTCACGCTCGCGAACGGCATGACGTACGTGCGCATGGGCAAGGCGCGCGGGATGGACCCCGACGACTTCGCGCCGCGCCTGTCGTTCTTCTTCAACTCGCACAACGACCTCTTCGAGGAGGTCGCGAAGTTCCGCGCCGCGCGCCGCATCTGGGCGGACTTCATGAAGAACGAGATCGGCGCCGAGAACCCGCGCTCGTGGCTCCTGCGCTTCCACACGCAGACCGCGGGCGTCTCGTGCAGCGCCGAGCAGCCCGAGATCAACATCGTCCGCACCGCGGTGCAGGCGCTCGCGGCCGTCCTCGGCGGCACCCAGTCGCTCCACACGAACTCCTTCGACGAGGCGCTCGCGCTCCCGACGGAGAAGGCGGTCCGCATCGCGCTGCGCACCCAGCAGATCCTCGCCCACGAGTCGGGCGTCGCGAACACGATCGACCCCCTCGGCGGGTCCTACTTCGTCGAGGCCCTCACGGACCAGATGGAGGAGGACGCCCGCAAGTACTTCGACCGCATCGAGAAGATCGGCGGCGTCGTCGCGGGCATCGAGAAGGGCTTCTTCCAGAAGGAGATCGCGGACGCCTCCTACCGGTACGTGAAGGAGATCGAGCGCAAGGACCGCGTCATCGTCGGCGTGAACGAGTACCGCATCCCCGAGCCCCCGCCGGAGATCCTCAAGATCGGCCCCGAGCTCGAGGCGAAGCAGCTCCGCAGGCTCCGCGAAACGAAGGCCCGCCGCGACGCGAAGCGCGTCGAGACGGCGCTCAACCGCCTCCAGGCCGCCCAGGAGAAGGAGGGCGAGAACCTCATGCCCCACCTCCTCGAGGCCACCCGCGCCTACGCGACGCTCGGCGAGTTGCGCGCCGCGATGGTCGAGGTCTTCGGCGAGTACCGCGAGCCGAGCATGTTCTGAGCGTCGAACGCGGCTCGCCCGAACCGCGCGTCTCCGCTCGCGCCCGACGAAAGCCCGCCGTCCGCGGCCGGGTCCGCCCGCGGTCGCGCGGACGCTGGGGTCGAGGACGAGGCCCGCCGGCGCCCTCCGTTCAACGACCGGCCGGCAAAGCTCTTGACGGGTCCAAGGCATCACGTCCGCCATGCGCGTCCTCCCGCTCGCCCTCCTCGCCGCCCTCGCCGTCGTCACCGCCGGCTGCCTCAACGCCGCCGTGGCGCCGCCGATCCTCGAGGAGGAGGCCGCCCCGGACCTGCCTTCCGACCTCGCGCCTTTCGCCCCCGCGGTCGAGCTCCGCGCCCTCGCGCGCGAAGCCGCCGCGACGGGCGCGACCGTCAAGATTCCCGCGACCGCGGTCGTCGAGACATTCCCCCTCAGCACGGGCACGGGCCGCGCGCTCGACCTTCCGGTGAAGCTCCGGCCCAGCCCCCTCCTCTCGAACGCGACGTGGGCCGAAGTCGACGGCGTCCGCGTCGCGATGCCGGCGATCGAGGTGTACGAAGGCGAGGTCGAGAACCGTCCCGGCTGGAAGGTCCGCCTCACGACCACGGACCAGTGGACGCGCGGCGTCGTCCTCGCGCCGCGATTCAACGTCCTCGGCATGACGCCCGCGGGCGGCGTCATTCCCTATCTGGTCCGCATCGGCCTCGAAGGCAACGTCCCCTACGGCACGGAGCTCCCCTCCGACAAGCCCGGCGCGGGGCCGACAGTCCGCACGGGCCCCGACGGCGCGTGGATGTTCGACGCGCCGAACTGGCCGCAGCAGGACTGCCTCGAGCTCGTGCCGCCGCACGTCGCGCCCGTCCTCGAGCGCCCGGCCACGCAGAAGGCGATCACCGCGAAGATCGTCCTCGACGGCGATGCGCGCTTTGGCGAGGCGCTCGGGAACCACTCGTTCCCGATGATGATCGCGATGCTCAACGAGGTCGACCCCATCTACGAGCAGGAGGTCGGCATCCGCTTCTCGCTCGTGGGTGCCCACCTGAACACGGACCCGGATTACTACCCGGACCCGAAGAAGGAGGCGCCCCTCACGAAGGCCGCCGAATACTGGAACGGACGCAAGGACGTCGACCGCGACGTCGTGCACGTCTTCACGGGATACCCATCGAACTACGCGATGGCGAACTGCATCGGCGGCGCGGGCATCCCGGACATCGGCTACACGTTCACGCCTCTCGGCTGGGAGATCGACAGCGTCTACTTCCACACGAGCGCGTTCGCGCACGAGCTCGGCCACATCTTCAGCGCGCACCACCACTACGGCAACCACGTGGAAACGGACGGCGGCCTCGCGACCATCATGATCCAGGGCTACACGCCGGGCTTCCGGCCCGTCTTCAGCACGCTCTCGAAGACCGTGATCCGCGGGTGGGCCGAGCAGTACATCAAGGACTGATTCCGCGGCCGCGGGCGCCGAAATCCTCAATGCGGGGGCGGCGCTCGTCCGCGCGTGGACGACGCAACGTCGTGGCGCGCGGACGTCGCGCGCGAGCAGCGGTGGCGCGCCGAGTCCTACCTCGGGCGCAACACGCCCCTCTCGGCCGAGGCGCGGCGCGCGTTCAAGGGACTCGGGTTCTACCCCATCGACCCCCGATTCCGCCTGCGCGACGTGAAGCTTGAGCGCCACGCGCAGCCGAAGCCGGGCAACCTCGGTTCGACCGGCCCCGATGCCGTCGCGATGCTTGAAGTCGGCGTCGTCCGCTTCGCGCTCCTCGGCGAGGCGTGCGCGCTCAAGGTCTTCGCGCCCGCGCCCGGCGAGGCCGCCGAGGACTATCTCCTGATTCCGTTCCGCGACGCGACGAGCGGGGACGGGACGTACGGCGCGGGGCGCTACCTCGACCTCGAGCCGAACGTCGCCGACCGCTACGAGATCGACTTCAACCGCGCATACCACCCGTACTGCGCGCACGACGACGCGTGGAGCTGCACGCTCCCGCCGCCCGACAACCGCCTCCCCGTCAAGGTGGAGGCGGGCGAGCGGCTGTGATCAGCCGCGCTGCGCGCGCCGGCGCTGCATGCCCGCCCAGAGGAGGCCGAGCGCGAGCGAGGCGCCGCCCACGACCATGAACGCGAACGTCGCTTCGCCGGGCACGAGCGCGAAGAGCGCCGTGAACGCCATGACGACCAGCACGAGGACCCCGAAACCGATGAAGAACACGGGTCCGGCCGCGGCAAAGGCGCGGCGTTCGAACTCGCTCGTCCGCTCCATGCGGGGTCCTCGCGGGGCCGCCCGCATCAGGCTTTTCGCGCCTTCGTCGCTTCGAGGGCGAGACGCGCGCACGCCCGCACGTTCGCCGGCATCCCGAGGGCGTCGAGGTCCTTCGCGCCGACCCAGCGGGCGTCCGAGAACGACCCGTCCGAGCGGACGGCGCGCGAGGGGACGCGGCAGGCGAAGTTGAAGTTCAGGTGCAGGCCTTTCGAACCCGCCTCGTGCTCCTCGTAGGCGAGAAGGGCCCCCGGCGTCCCGTCGACGCCGTGGGCGGCGGGAAGGCCGAAGTCGCCTTCGAGGCCCGTCTCCTCGAAAAGCTCGCGCCGCGCGGCCTCGAGCGGCGTCTCGTTGGCCTCGCATTCGCCGCCCACGGGAAGCCACTTCGCGAGGCGCTTGTGGTGGACGAGGAGGACGGCGTCGTCGTGGACGGCGTAGATGCCGACGGAGAAGGCGCGGCGCTGCACGCGGGCCGGCAGCCGGTTCTGCCACATCAAGCTGCGGATGGCCCTGTCGCCCGGCAATTGATATACGGGTGTTCGCCCATGACCGCCATGCGGAGTCGTCAAGGATGCTCGTACCTGTCCGCCTTAGACCTCTCGTGCGGCAAGTGAGAAACGTCGGTTACGACGCCTTTGACTGGGCCGCCCGGGCCACCACCGGTAAATTGGCGTATCCGCGGCGGTCCCTGAGGGAACTCGTCGGCGGCGCGCCAATCTACTCGCACATCGTGACGGGCGAGAGGTTCGCCCTATACCTCAAGACGCTCGCTCGCCTTCGACCGGAGGCCAGCGTGCTGGACACCGGCTGCGGAGTGGGCCGCATGGCCCAGCCTTTGAAGGACTACCTCAGGACTCCTCGCAAGGGTGGCCGAGCGAGCTACACCGGGTTCGATCCGAACGAGAAATGCATCCGGTGGTGCAAGGCGCACATCGAAGCCACCGACCCCGCATTCAGGTTCTATCACGCCGACCTATACCACGAATTATACAACCCGGGCGGTCGCGAGAAGGCTGAATCGTATCGGTTTCCGGTGGGATCGGGCACGGTCGACGTCGCGTTCGCCGGCAGCCTCTATACACATCTCTTCCGCGCGGCAGCCGCTCATTATCTCGCGGAGACAGCGCGCGCGCTGAGGCCCGGCGGGACATTCCTATCGACGTGGTTCCTCCTCAACGAGGAAGTGGAGTCCAGGATCGAAGCGGGCAAGTCAAGGTACCGCTTCGATCACACCATCGAGGACACACGCATCGGGAAACCTGAGAATCCAACGGTGCTCGTCGCGCACGAGGAACGATGGGTGAGAGCCGTCCTCGAACGCGAAGGACTCGTCGTTGAGACGATCCACCCGGGCGACTGGAGCGGATACGGCTCTGCGATTGAACACCACGATTTGGTCGTCGCCGCGAAACCCGAATGAGGGACCGGCAAATCCTACATAGGGACGGCTCGTTGCCCCCTCAATGTCGGACGTCCCTCGAACGGTGACGTGGGTGGACGGCCGCGGCGCGGAGTTCCGCGTCGTCCACGGGCAGCCGAGCGAGACGTTCATGCAGGAGGCCTTCGCGGCGGTGAACGTGGGCGACGTGGTCGCCGACGTTGGCACGGGGTCGGGCGCGGTCGCGCTCGCGGTCGCGAAGCGCGCGGACAAGGTGTGGGCGGTGGACTCGGACGAGGCCGCGCTCGTCGCGGGCGCCCGCGCGGCGAAGAAGCTCGGCCTCCGGAACGTGCAGTTCGTCGCAAGCGACCTCGAGACGGAGCCGTGGCGGGCGTGGGCGCCGAAGCGGCTCGACGTCGTCCTCGCGCACCTCTACCTCACGGGCAACCTCCTCGCGCGCGCCGCGGAGGCGCTTCCCGCGGGCGGGCGGCTCGTCGTCGCCGCGCTCGGGCCCGAGCAATGGGCCGAGACGGGCCACCCGCCGCGCTTCGTCGCGACGCCCGCGGACCTCGCGCGCGACCTCGACCGCGCGGGCTTCGACGTGGAGGCGCTCCACCACGAGCTCGCGATCGTGACGGCGCCCGATTTCGGCGTCCTCGAAAACGCCTACTTCCGCTCCTCGCCCGAGGTCGTCGCGAACTGGAAGGCCTCGGGTCGGTGGGAGGGGCTCCGGAAGTCCTACGAGGCCGGGCACGCGAACCTCACGGAGAGCCGGGTCGTGGCCCGCGGCCGGCGCCGGTGATGAAGGGGTTCGGAACAAAGTATATCGGTATCCACGACGCCTCGGGCCCCGGGAAGGCTATGCGTGGGATGACTCTCGCCCTCGTCCTTGTGCTGCCGGCGCTCGCCGGCTGCGTTCAACTGCCCGTGAACGAACCGCCCGCGAGCGTCCCGTTCAAGGCCGGAACACCCGTGCTCACGATGGATCTCCCGATCCACGTCGTCGCGGTCGGCTTCTCGGCCTTCGACGCGGAGGCCCTGAAGGCGCGCCTCGTCCAGCCCGTCCCGAGCTACCCGCTCATCCGCGCCGACCTCGTGGGCCGCGTCGAGAGCGAGCCGCTCCAGTACAACCTCCGCTACGAGATCCACGAGGCGCCGCCCGCCTTCGCCGAGGCGCTCTTCGCGTTCATGAAGACCGTGTCGAAGGAGGACAAGGTCGACACGTGGCTCATGCAGTACGATCTCAAGCGCGAGAAACCCCTTTGCCAGAAGCAAGACCCCATCGACCTCCCGCGCAACCCGGTCGTGAACCACATCCAGCGCCCGAAGTGCCCGCCGGTCGACCGCATCGACGCCTTTGCGGTCGAGAAGTGGATCGCCGAGAACCGCGCGGCGCACGGCCTCGACTTCGGCAAGCCCGGGCAGACGGTCTTCGTCCTCGATTCGTGGACCCAGGGCCACCTCGCGCAGGACCGCTACCACCAATACGTCGTCGAGGACGGCACCACCGAGGGCGTTCCGGACATGCGCGCCTGGGGCGGCACCCACGACTTCGTCTTCCTCGACCTCGGCGCCGCGCCGAGCCGCGCCGACTTCAGGCCCTGGCTCAACTTCTCGCGCTCCGACATCTCGCTTTGGGATCTCGAGGACCGACCCGTCTGGGACCTCGCGTCGGACCCCGACACGATGTACGACAACCTTGGCCGCAACGTGGTCGACGCGGCCCGCATGCTGTGGGCGCGCTCCCCCATCTATCCCTTCGAGTACGCCGAGAAATACATCCTCCCCATCTACGTGGTCCTCGACACGAACGCCCGCAGCAACGGCAAGGGCCTTCTCTCGAAGATCTCGCCCAACGACTACCGGAAGAACACGGACGGCGCGCTGCTCCTCAAGGCCTACCAGGACATGCTTCCGTGGGCCGAGATCGACCTCCGGCTCACGTTCATCGAGCTGCCGTCGGACGACCCCGGCCTCGGCGCGGCGCTCGAGGACGCGAAATCGCGCTACAACGCCAACGTCGACTTCGGCGTCGTGAAGCGTTACATTCGCCAGAACTGGGAAAAGTACGCTCCGCAGGAACCCGGCGCGATCACGTATCCGAGTTTCGGCTTCATCCTCGACGCGCCCTCGAGCGGCATCTACGCGTACGCCGACGGCGACGAGCATGGCCGGAGCTTCGGCGTCTTCCTTAACATCATGGACTACACGCTCTGTCTCCGCGCGAATCCCTTCTGCACGACGGAGGAGATGTTCGGCAGCGAGAAGACGTGGTGGGCCTGGTGGAACGGCGTGCTCCTCCACGAACTCGGCCACAGCTTCGGCCTCACGCACCCGCACGACACGGGCGGCCTGGACGGCGCCGGGTGGACCACCTACGAGATCAACTGGCTCTGGGACTCGACGTCGAGCATCATGACGTACCGCCACACGATCCCGGCGTTCAACGCGTTCGACAAGGAGCTGCTCCTGCGCGGCCACGCCGTGAACCTCGCGCGCGACGTGAAGGCGCTCGGCGACGCCGCGCCGGCCGATGCGCGCGCCGCGGCCGACCGCGCCCTCGCGCTCGTCGCCTCGGGCAGCTACGCCGACGCGCTCGCGGCCGCCGTCGAGGCGCGCCGGCTTTCGGATGCCGGAAGCCTCGCCGTCGCCGCGGTGGGCGTGCCCGGCACGCCCGTCAAGTTCACGATCGAACTCCCGATGGGCGAAGACCCGGTGGGCGGCGGACCCCGCCTGCCGATCCCGTTCATCCCGGTGAGCGTCGGAGCCGGCTCGCAGTCCAGGACGTTCCCGATCGAGGTCCCGGAGGGCGCGACCGCCGTCCTGATCGAATTCCAGGAAGCCGCCGCGCCCACGCACCGCTTCTGGTCGTCGAGCCTCACGATCCACGCGGAGGATGGGACCTACGTCACGGGCGCGTGGAACAACGCCTACGACAAGCTCGTGCTCGTCGGCCTCGAACGCTGCGGAGGAAGCTGCACGGGCCGCATCACGGCCTGGTCGGGCGTGAACCTGAAGTACGAGGTCACGGTCACGCCGTTCACGGCGGCGTAGGATACCGCGCCTCGAGCCCATCGAGCACGGCGTCCACGTCCGGCGGCCCGGCGAGGCCCGCGCGGAGCGTGGGCTCCAGCTCCTTCGTGATCTCGACGCCGATCGCCTTCCGCCCGAGCGCGCGCGCGACGCGCAGCGTCGTCCCCGTGCCCGCGAACGGGTCGAGGACCGCGTCGCCGAGGAGCGAGAACATGCGCACGAGACGCTCCGCGACCTCGTCCGGCCAGGGCGCGGTGCCCGCCGCGCGACCCGCCTCCTGGCGCGCGCCGCGCACGTCCCACACCTGCGTGAACCACCGGTCGCGCTCCGCCTTGCTCATCGCGCTCGCGTAGCGCAGCGGATCCATCGCGGGGTACTTCCTCGGCGGACCCTTCCGGTAGAGGAGGATGTACTCGCAGTCGAGCGTCACGTACGCGTTCGGCGGGAGGAACCCGGACCCGAGGAACGCGTTGGGCTTGTTCGTGGGCTTCTTCCACAAGATCGGGACAAGGGGATGCAAGCCGAGCGCGTCGAGTCGCCGCGCGACCTCCACGTGGTTCGCGAAGCACCGGAACGCGCCGTCCGCCGTCCGCGTCGCGTCCCCGATGTTGATCGCGAGGATTCCGCCCGGCGCGACGACGCGCGCACACTCCGCCCACACGCGGCCGAGGAGGTCGTGCGCCGCCGCGAAATGCTCGAGCGGCCGCGACGACGGCACGCCCGTCTGCGCCTCGAACGTCGCGTCCCACATCTCGATCATCGGATACGGCGGCGACGTCGCCACGAGCTGCACGGTCGCGTCCGCGAGGGGAAGGCGCGTCGCGCTCCCGAAGAAGACCCCCGGCGCGAGGTCCCGCGCCGCAAGCGCCGCGCGGATCGATCCGCGGTTCGCCCGCAGGAAGGCGCCCGGACCGTTCGCGTCGTGACCCGCCACGGCCTCCCCACGCGGCCGCGCGACATGAGGATGTCGCACGCGGGAGCCCGAGGCCGGGTGCCGGGCGGCGGGACCGGGACGGGCGTCGGGTGCCGGGCGGCGGGACCGGGACCGGGTGCCGGGCGGCGGGACCGGGACCGGGCGTCGGGTGCCGGGCGGCGGGACCGAAACCGGGCGCCGGGCGGCGGGATTCGGGCCCGGGCGTCGGGACGCCGGGTGCCGGGACCGGGCGCCGGGCGCCGGGACCGGGTCCGGGTCCGGGTCCGGGTCCGGGTCAGGGACCGGGTTCGGGACCGGGAGCGTTCAGCGCGTGAAGCGCTTCCACGTCATCCACGGGATCGCGGCCAGCAGGAGGAGCGGCGCCGCGAACACGAACACGACCGCGCTCCCGAGGAGGACGAGCGCCTCGCGGTGGGACAGGTCCCGCGGCTTCTCGTGCGTCTCGCGCGTCTCGTGCTCGTAGGCGAGGGCGCCCATGGACGCCCGTTGGGGCGCCCGTCCTATAGGAGACTTTCCCGAGCGGCCCTCGTCCGCCGGGGACCTACTGCGAATGGCTGTGCACGCGGAAGCGGCCCGTGACCTCGTACGCCATGTCCAGGTCCGCGAGTCCGCGGTTCTCCCAGAGGATCGAGTAGATCTGGCGCTTCGGGGCGGTCCAGGAGCCCTGATGGGCCGTGTATTCGCCCTCCTCGTGCACCGTCGTCTCGCCGTTCTCGTGGCTGTGGATGTTGAAGTAGAAGGCGGTCGCCCCGTCGGTCACCTTCCACGTGTAGTTGAACGTCGCGCCCTCCTCCATGATGAGGTTGACCTCGGCGAACCCGCGCTTCACGACGGTGAGGGTGTCCTTGAGCGTGTTCTCCTGGGGCACGAGGAGCCCGACGCGGGCCGACGTCTGGAACGCGACGTCGAGGGCGCGGTCGGTCGTGACGCGGAGCTTCCACGTGCCCGAAGGCGGCGCGTCCGCGAACGCGAGCGAGCGCTGACCGTCCTTCTCCGGGAAACCCTTCCCGACGGAGTCGCCCTTCGGCGTGACGAGCTCGAGGCGGACGACCGAGACGGGGTTCGGTGTCCACGTCACGGTGGCCTGCACCTCGACGGCGCCCTTCGGGACCTCGAAGGGGAAGTCCTGCGAGAACGGCGTCGCGGGGGTCGCGGTCGCCTTTCCGGAGGCGTTGGTCCACACGTATCGCTCCGTCGCGTGGTCCGTCGCGCCGTCCGGGTGGTGCTCGCCGTCGCCTTCCGCGGCGGGCGAGGACCCGAGACAGCCGGCGAGGACGGCGGGGAGGGCGAGGAGGACGGCGACCCAGGCGCGCATGCGGCGGGCGATTCTCCGGGCGGGGCCATAAACGTGGTGGCGACGTCGCGAAGGGCTTTTCCACGCGACGCGCCCATGCCCGGGCGTGGAACGCCGCCACGTCTCGCCCACGGGCTTCCCGACCCCCGGCCTCGCCGTCGACGGCGCGGTCGTCAAGGGCCGCGAGATCCTTCTCGTGCGCCGCGGGAAGGAGCCGTTCAAGGGCGCCTGGGCCCTCCCGGGGGGGTTCGTCGAGGTGGGGGAATCCACCGAGGACGCCGTCCGCCGCGAGGTCGCGGAGGAGACCGGCCTCCTCACGCGGGTCGCGGGGCTCGTCGGCGTCTACTCGGACCCCGCCCGGGACCCGCGCGGGCACGTCGTGGGCGTCACGTACCTTCTCGCCGTCTCGGGCATCCTCCCCGTTTCGGCCGGCGACGACGCGGACGAGGCGCGCTGGTTCCCCCTCGACGACCCGCCGGAGACGGCCTTCGACCACGCGCGCATCCTCGCCGACGTCCGCGCGCACCTCGAGTCGCACCCGCGCGCGCTCTTCGAGGAGGACTGCGACTGATCCCCGACGCGGTCCGCGACGGCATCCTCGCCTTCAACGAGCGCCGCTACTTCGACGCCCACGAGGCGTGGGAGGAGCACTGGGGCCTCGGCGCCCCCGCGGAACGGTCGCTCATGCTCGGCCTCATCAAGGCCGCCGTCGCGCTCCACCACCTCGAGCGCGGCAACGTCCGCGGCGGCGTGCGCGAGCTGGAGATGGGCCTCCCCCACCTCGTCGAGAATGCCGGGCACTGGCCGTGGCTCGACGTTCCCGCGCTCGTCGCGGACCTCGAAAGCGTCCTCGCGCAGGCGCGGTACTGGGGCGACGCTTTCGCCGAGCACGTCGAATGGCCCGTCCTCGGGGTGCGCGCGTGAAGCCCCGCGACGCGTCGTTCTTCGCGCGCGACGCGGACGTCGTCGCCCGCGCGCTCCTCGGCGACGTCCTCGAGGCGACGCTTCCCGACGGGTCGACGCGGCGCGCCCGCATCGTGGAGACGGAAGCGTATTTCGGGCCGCCCCGCGCGAACGCCGCGCTCGCGCGCCGTCGCGACCACGCGAGCGCGCCGTGGCGGCGCGCCGTCGTCGCGGAAGGCGACGCCGCAAGCCACGCCTTCCGCGGACCGACCCCGCGCGCGGGCATCATGTTCGGGCCGCCCGCGCTCGCCTACGTCTACATTGCGTACGGAATGCACGCGTGCCTCAACGTGGTGACCGGTCGGGCGGGCGACCCGCAGGCCGTGCTCGTCCGCGCGGCCGAGCCGCTCGACGGGGCGCCCGCGCGGGCCGCTTCGGGGCCTGGACGCCTCGCGCGCCACCTGGGCGTCACGCGGCGACTCAACGGGCACGCGCTCGACGCGCCGCCGCTTCGCGTCCTCGCGGGCGAGCCGCCCGAGGCGGTCGCGGTCTCGCGCCGCGTGGGCGTCGCGGCCGCGGTCGACCTCCCCCTGCGCTTCGCCGACGCGGCGAGCCCGGCCGTGACGGCGTTCAGACCGGGCGGAAGGCGGCGAAAGGGCTTTCAGCCGAGGGCGGCCTCGCGGGAAGCGTGACCCGCGCGTTCTTCCTCGGGGGCGAGCCTTCCACGAATCCGCTCACGGGCGACCTCGTCGCGATCGCCCGCGCGCTCGTCGAGACCGGCGTCGGCCACGGCGCGCTCTCCGCGCGCCACGGCCTGCGGGCGACGATCAATGCCGCGGCCGTCCCGCTCGAGGCCCTCCGCGTCGAGCACTTCGTCGAGGTCGCGGACTACGATCCGCACGGCGACCGCCTCATGGTGCTCGGCGCGCACGAGCCGTCCCCGTGGGCGGGGCTCCACGCGCTCCTCTACCGCGCGAAGCGGGAGATCGGCGCCGTCGTCCAGGTCGAGATGCCCTCGTCCGCGCTTCCCTCGGGCCTCGCGACGGTCGCGCGCGGTCGCACGACGCTCGAGGGCGCGCTCGGCGTCCTCGAGGCTCTGCGGACCGCCACCGTCGTGGGCTTCGCGGGCCGCCACGTCGTCGCGACGGGCGCGAACCCGAAGGAGGCCCACGCGGCCGCGCTCGGGGTTCTCGGCGGTGCGTCGCCGTGAAGGTGCGCGAGCTCCAGGCCCGCCTCGCGGACCTCTACCTCGAGAAGGACCGCAGGCGGGGCGTCGAGGGAACGTACCTGTGGCTCGTCGAGGAGGTGGGCGAGCTCTCGGTCGCGATCCGCGACAAGGACTTCTTCGCGACGCGGGAGGAGCTCGCGGACGTGCTCGCGTGGACAGCCTCCGTCGCGAACATCCTGGGCATCGACCTCGAGGACGCGTTCAACGAGAAGTATCCCGACCGGTGCCTGCGCTGCGGCGCGAAGCCGTGCCGTTGTCCCGAATGATCACGCGAACGCGGCCCGCGCAAGCGGCGGGAGCGCGCGAGGATTGAGCGCCGCGAGGGCGAGCACCGCGCGCAGTCGCCGCCACGCGGACGCGTCCGCGAGACCCGCGAAATCGTCGACCGCGAGCGACCGCCCCCGCCACGGCGCGAGCAATCGATCCCAGCCCGCGTCATCGAGCGAGGAGAGCCGCCGCGACGCCAGCCTGAGGGCGCGGTAGCCCGCCTGGTGCTCCCGCATCCACGTCCGTTCGTATTTGCCGAGCGACCGCGCGTCGGTCCGCCCCGAACGCGCGGCCTCGCCCGCGACGCGACCCGCGCGTTCACCCGCGGCAAGCCCCGCTTCGAGACCGCCCTGCCCGCCCGCGCCCCCCGCGACGACGACGCCGTCCGAGACGAGGCGGCGCGGCACCGTGAAGACGGGGTCGGCCGCGACGGCCGTCTCGCGCGCCGCGCGCGCGAGGTCGAGGGGAAGGTCCGAGAGCGCGAGGTCGCGCCCAAGCGCGCGCGGCGCGAGCGCGCGGGCGCGTTCGGCGTCCCCGCGGGCGAACGTCCAGTGGAACGCGACCCCGTCGATCGCGTCGAGCTGGCTCCGACCGCCGGGCGCATGCTCGCCGAAGGTGAGGACGGGGCGATCGAGCGGGGCCTCGCAGGGAAATTCGAGCGCGACGCCCCAGACGAGCGCCCCGGGATCCCGCACGGGCTCGAAGAACCGGCGCGCGAGCGTCCGGGCGCCGTCGGCAAACACGAGGACGCGGCCGCGCGCCTCGAGATCGGGCGCCGAAAGCGTCCGATCCGGGAGGACCTCGAGCCCTTCGACGCCGAAAGCGACCTCGGACCCCGCGCGCTCGGCCTCGGCGAGAAGCTGACCGTCGAAGCGCGCGCGGTCGAGCACGGAAAGCGGGGCCTCGATCGCGAGCGCGTGGCCTGCGGGCGAGCAGATCGTGACGCCCGCGCGTCGCGCGCGCACCGCCTTCGGGTCAGGCCGGGCTTCGGCCGTCCACAGGTGATCGAAGGCGACCGTCGCGGGAGGCGGCCGCGCGTCGACCGACGGCCGCGATTCGACGAGGAGGGTCGAGCCGCCCGCTTTCGCCGACGCCCAGGCGGCGCGGAGACCGGCCGGGCTTGCGCCGACGACGATGACGTCGAACCGCTTCACGCGGGCTGCTCCGGAGCGAGGGGCGCGGGCTCGCGCGCGGACTCCTCGAAGGCGGACTCCTCGAGCCGGATGCGGCCGCGAAGGAGCCACGCCTGCGCCGCGCCCATCGCGAGCGCGGATGCCGGGAGGCCGAACGCGAGGGCGAGGCTCACGGCGCCGAGGGCGACGCCGACGTAGTTCGGGTGTCGCAGTCGGCGGTAGATGCCGCGCTCGATGCGCTTCTCGCCCGGAACGGTCCAGACGCGCGTCGTCCAGCGGTCGCCGAGCGCGTGCATCGCGGCGAAACGGAGGCCTTCGCCCACGAGGAACGCGAGAAGAAGAGGGAGCGTGAGCAGGTGGGGTCCGGCCCACGGGGCGACGACGTGTTCGACGAGCATGAGGACGAGGAAAGCCGCGTGCGACGCGACGATGAGCGGGTACCGGTCGCCGGGGACGAGACGGCCGCCGCGCGCGCGGAGGGCTCGTTCGTGTCGCGATGCGATGAACACCTCGGCGACGCGCTGGAGGGCGATCGCGGCGAGGATCAGCCAGAATGCGGTGGTGGGCGGGCTCATGGTGTCAACCTTCGAGAAGCGCGAGCTCGGATGCGAAGCCCGGGCCGAGCGCGGCGAGAAGCGCGCGCTCGCCCGGCGCGGGCGAGCCCTCGGCGAGGGCCCGCTCGAGGGCGAAGAGGACCGTAGGACTCGACATGTTGCCGTGGGCGGCGAGCACGTCGGAGGCGTGGCGGAGGGCCTTGTCGTCGAGACCGAGGCTCGTCGCGTAGGCGTCGAGGACCTTCGCGCCGCCGGGATGGAGAAGCCAATGATGGATGGTTCGACCGCGCGCGAGCCCCTCGACGAGGGCGGCCATCTCGCGCTGGACGATCGCGGGGATCTCGGGGGAGATCACGACGTCGAGCGTGCGGTCCGTCACGTCCCACCCCATGACGCGCTCGGTCGCGGGGAAGAGATGGGACGCGCCGCCGGCGTGGCGCGGACCGCGCGCGCCCGACGCGTCGCCCGCGACGACGACCGCGGCGCACCCGTCGGCGAACAGGCTCGCCGCGACGAGGTGCTTGCGGTCGACGTCGGCGCGGCCTTCGTTTCCGGCGGCGCTAAAAAGGCTCGGGAGGTCGAATGCGAGCGAGCACAGCTCGAGCGCGACGAGGAGGAAGCGTTCGTCGGGGCGGGCCCGTGCGAGATCCGCCGCGCGGTTCAGCCCCGCGACGCCGCCCGCGCATCCGAGGCCCCACACGGGGAGCCGCACGGCGTCGCGGCGGAACCCGAGACGCTCGGCGAGGCGCGCGTCAAGGCTCGGCGTCGCGAACCCGGTCGTGGAGACGAACAGGATGCCCCCGAGATCCTCAGGGGATAGGCGCGCGCGGCCGAGGGCGCGCGCGGTCGCCTCCGCGGCAAGCGCGAGGCCGACGTCGGCGTAGGCTTTCGCCCGGTCCGCGTGACCATGGTCCTCGAAGTACCATTCGAGGGGCATGGCGAGGGCGCGCTCGCGGATGCGCCCGTTGTCGAACACGTCGAGGAGTCGATCGCCGGCGCCCCGCTCGGCGAAAAGGGACTCCGCGACGGCCTTCGCGCGACGCTGGGAGAGCCTCGTGGGCGGGACCGCGTGGGCGACGGCTTCGACGACGGGCACGAAACTCCTCGCCTCGGGATGACGGTCGCTTCGTATAAGCGATCCCACTACCGCGCCGGAAAGGCACCTTCCACGGTGAGGGACGGGGCATCGAGGTCGGGCCTGAGCCCGGCGTAGCGCGGGGCGCGCAGCCGTCCGTCCCGCGTCCGCTCGAGGAAACGGACGCGCACGACCACCGCCGGACGGAACCAGCGAGCGACGCCCCTGGGCGGATCCGCGAAGGGCGGATCCGCGACGCGGTGCGGCGCGAGGGCGCGTTCGAGCTCCGCGCGCGAGCGCTCGGAGAGGCCCGATCCCACGAGCCCCTGGAACACGAAACTCCCGCCGGAGAAGAGGCCGAGCGCGAGCGCCCCGATGCCGCCCGCGACGCGGCCCGCGCCCTCGGTGGCGCCGCCGACGACGAAATCCGCTTCGCGGACGGCCTTGACCTTGAGCCATGCGCGGCTGCGCTCGCCCGGGCGGTACGGGGCGTCGAGACGCTTCGCCACGACGCCCTCGAACCCGAGGGACACCGCGGCGCGGAAGACCTCGCGCCCGTGCTCCGCGTGAAGTTCGAGCGCGGTCACGCCCGGCGTCGGGAGGAGCGACGCCGCGAGGAGGGCCTTGCGCTCCGCGAGCGGTCGATCGAGGAGCGCCACGCCGTCGCGCTCGAGGACGTCGAAGACGAAGCACGTTACGGCGCCTTCGCCCGCGAGTGTCCGCGCGAAATCGGGTCGACCGAGGTCGTCGAGGACCGCGACCTCCAGATCGAGGACGGCTTCGTCGGGAAGCACGGCGTCGCCGAGGGCCTTCGCGGCCTCGGGAAACCGATCGTCGAGCGGGAGGCCGCGCCGGCTCTTGAGTCGCGCCCGGCCGTCGACGACGCGCGCGAGCGCGCGGAATCCGTCGATCTTCGGCTCGAATCCCCAGAGAGGATCGTCGAAAGGCGCCTTGGCCTCGAGCGCGAGCATCGGCTGGAGGCGCGCGAAATCGAGCGTGCTCACCCCTCCTGCGCGATGCGCGCGGCGCGCGGCGGCCGCGGGAACGGAAGCGGACCGGTCGAGGCGATGTCGCGGGGGCCCGCCCAGCCCCGTCGGGCCTGGACGAGCGCCTCGCGCGCGTTCGGACGCATCTCGGCGGGCGCGCGCGCCCCGCTCGCGAGGATCAAACGGGCCCCGACGCCTCGCGCGAGCCGCACCCGCGGACCGTCGAGGTCGAGTCGGTCGGGTTCCCCCGAGATTTCGAGCAGGACGCCTCGCTCGCGGGCCTCCTCGAAGACCCTCCGGAGATCGATGCCGGCCTCCGTCCGGGTCGAGAGCCGCCGTCCCGAGGGGTGCGCGAGGACGCGGACGCGGGGGTCGGCGAGCGCCTCGACGACACGCGCCGTGAGCTCGGACTTTCCGCCCGCCGCGTCGTCGGGAAGCGCGGCGACGACGAAGTCCGCGCGATCGAGCGCGGCGGCGGGCGCGTCGAGGCTCCCGTCGGGGAGGATGGCGGCTTCGATCCCGTAGGCGATCCCGAATTCGCCGCGTTCGGGCGCGTCGATGCCGTCGAGGAAACGGCTTGCGTTCTCCGGCCCCCATTCGGCGGCGGTGAGGACTGCGGCGAGCCACGCGAGTCCGAGCGCGCGCGATTCCCGCGCGAAATCCGGAACCGTGACCCCCTCCTCCGGCAGAGGAACGCGAACGAGGTCGCCCCGGAGATCCGTCCGCTCCACGAGCCGCGGAAGCGTCCCGCGCTCGGCCGCCTCGATCTCCCCCGTGTACTCCCGGATCTCGGGCGGCATCCATCGAAGGCCGAGCGCGCGGTAGAACGCGGCTTCGTCGGGCGCGGCGATCGGGACGCCGCCCTTGGCGATCGACACGTTCGCGACCTCGAGGCCGATGCGGTTCGCGCGTTCGCGAAGCGCGACGGTGTGCTCGAGCGCGCCCGTGAAATACTGGAGCGCCGGCCCGAACCCCGCCTCGGGCGCGACGACGAGATCGGCGTCGACGCCGTTCTCGAGCAGGACGAGCGTGCGCGTCGCGCCGAGGCTGAAGACGCGGCGGACCACGGGAAGCGAGGCGAACGCGCGCATGACGGGCCGCGGATCCGTCGCGCGCGCGACGAAATCGAGATCGCCGACGAGCGGCTTGCCGCGGCGCACGCTCCCGGTGACGTGGATCTCCTCGACGCCTGGGACCGTCGCGAGGGCGTCCCGGATCGCCTCCGCGAGCGCGCGGGCCTCCGGGAGCGGGATCGAACCCCGGCGCAAGGGCGCGAGGCGGATCGCCTCGCGAAGCGCGGTCGCCTTCCCGGAATCGACGCCCGGCAGTCGTCGACCGTCGTCGAGCGCGCGCGCGAGGTCCGCGACCGTCTCGATGGCCGCCTCCTCCTTGAGGCGCCGCGCGAGCCTGCCGCCCATGCCTTCGAGCGCGACGAGATCGTCGAAGCCCCGTGGAAGCCCCTCGCGGCGGACCTCGTAGGCGGCGACGCGGCCCTCGCGCAGGAACTCCGCGACCTCGTCGGCGATGGAGGCCCCGACGCCCGGGAGCCGTCTCAGGCCGTCGATTCCCTCGCGCGCGAGCAGGTCGTCGGCGCTCTCGCCGAGCGCCCGGAAGGCCTGGGATGCGCGCGTGTACGCGCGGGGACGATAGCGCTCGTACCAGGCGCTCTCGACGTCGGCGTACGAAAGGAGGAACGCCGAGACGGACTCGTTAATGAACGGAACGGGCATGCTCCCCGCTCTCGGCCGACGCGAGCGTCTCGCGCAGCGCCGCGACGAGATCCGCGGTGGGCCGGGGAGCCGCGGGCGCGGCCTCCACGGGAACGGCCCCGCCCGAGATCTTGGCGTCGATGAGGCTGCGGACGCGCGATTCGTAGGAATCCTTGTACTTCGAGGGATCGAATCCTTTCGTCATGCGGCCGACGATCATCTCGGCAAGCTCCTCCTCCTCGTCGCTGATCTCCGCCTGGCTTTCGACCTTCGGCAGATCGGCGACCTCGTCCGCGAACCGGAGGATGTCCGCGAAAAGACCGTCCTCGGTCGCCCGGATCGCGATGAGATGCTCGCGCTCGCGCAGGGTGGCCAGACCGATCGCCGCGCGATTCTCGCGCGCGAGGACGCGCCGGAGCAGCTCGTACACCTTCTCGCCCCCCGCCTGGGGCGTGAGGACGTACGTCCGTTCGTGGTAGACCGGGTCGATCGCGCCCGCGTCGACGAACTCGCGGACGTCGATGAGGCTCGAGGAAGCCGGCGTGATCGCCTCCAGCTCCTCGTCGGTGAGCTCGACGTAGCGCCCGCCGCCGAGGTCCGCGCCGCGCACGATCTCCTCGCTTTCGAGCGCCTTCCCGTCGGCTGAGCAGACGCGCCTGTTCTTCACGGGCGCGTGGTCCTCGGCGTGCAGCAGTCGGAACGAGACCCCCTTCGGGCGCGTGCTCGTGTGCATGCGGACGGGCAGGCTCACGAGGCCGAAGCCCACGCTACCCTTCCAGACGGTCTGGGGCATGCGTTCTCCTCCGACGCGACGCGGGGTGAAGCTTCGCGGACCCCCGTCGGGGGTCCCCCGGCGAGACGGGCGGGGAAACGTTCATCCCGCGCGGCGCGGGTGGCCGCGCGTGCGCATCGTGGTGAACGGCCATCCGCGCGAGGCGCGGGCCGTGCAGTGGGAGGACGACGCCGTTCTCGCGGTCGACCAGCGTATGCTTCCGGACCGCGTCGCGCTCGCGCGCCTCGAAACCGTCGACGCCGTCGCGGACGCGATCCGGACGATGATCGTGCGGGGCGCGCCCACGATCGGCGCGACCGCCGCCTACGGGATGGCCCTCGCGGCGATCGCGGGCGAGGACCTCGCGGCGTCGCGCGCGAAGCTCGCGGCCTCGCGGCCGACGGCGCGCGATCTCTTCGCGGCGCTTGCCCACATGGACCTGGCCCTCGCCCACGGGCGCGATCCGCTCGCGGCGGCCTCGGGCTACGCCGACGACGTGGTCGCGCGCTGCGTCGCGATCGGCGAACACGGCCTCGACGCGATTCCCGACGGGGCACGCGTCCTGACGCATTGCCACGCCGGCGCGCTCGCGGCCGTGGACGTCGGGACCGCCCTCGCGCCGATCCGTCTCGCGCACGCGTCGGGCCGTCACGTCTTCGCCTGGGTGGACGAGACGCGGCCGCGCCTGCAGGGCCGCATCACCGCGTGGGAGCTTGCGGGCGAAGGCATTCCCCACGCGCTCATCGCCGACAATGCGGCGGGCCACTTCATGGCGCGCGGCGAGGTGGACGTGGTGATCGTGGGCGCGGACCGCATCGCCGCGAACGGCGACGTCGCGAACAAGATCGGCACCTACACGAAGGCGGTCCTCGCGCAGCGCCACGGGATCCCGTTCTACGTGGCGGCGCCGCGGACCACGTTCGACGCCGCGACCCGGACGGGCGCGGACATCCCGATCGAGGAGCGCGACGCCGGGGAGCTCGGCGGCGGGACCGCGCGCAACCCGGCGTTCGACGTGACCCCCGCGGGCCTCGTCACCGGCTACGTCACGGAGGCGGGGATCCTCCGACCCGAAGATTTAAAGAGATCCACGGGCTTGGCCGCCGCATGGACCAGGGAACCGTGATTCTCGTCCTCACGTTCCTCGCAATCGGCCTCGGCATCGCCGCCATGTGGGCCGTGAACAACCTGTACCACCCGCCGGGCGAGGCCCAGCGGAAGAAGGCGCGCAACGACTGACCGCGTCAGGTGTACATCCCGGCCTCGAGGCTGTCCCCGTCGAGGCGGCGCGCAAGGCGCGTGAACTCCTCCGCGAGCTCGTCGGCGCGCTCCCGCAGGTGCGCGACGTCGATGGGCAATCCATAGAGTCGCTCGAGCGGAGCAAGGAGCGCGCTCGCCGCGCGAGGGTCCGGGAGCGCGGGATGCGTGGGCCCCACGATGGCGCCGACCGGCATCCCGAGTTCGGGGCCCCAGAGAAGGCACGCGCCCGGCACGCCGCCGAGGACGCCGTCCTCGAGCGGTTTCAGGTCGGCGGCGGCGAAGCGGCCCGCGAGGCCGCCGTCGGACGCGACGTACCAGGCCTCCGGCTTCGACTCGCCTTCGGGAGGCGAGACGAGGTCCACCGTGAGCCCCTCGAGGACGACGAGCTCCCGCGCGCCCGCTTCGGCGAGCGCCCCGAGCACGCCGCGCGCGAACCCGTGCGCGAGGACCCCCGGCACGTCGGTTTCGGCCTTGAGGAGCACGACGGACCCCGTGTCCGCGAGCACGATGGGCCACGAAGCGCGGCCGGACGCGACGAGCGCGTGCGGCGCGAGGCTTTCCCATCGTAGGGCCGCGACGGGCGTCGGATCGAGCGCCTGGAAGAGTTCCTCGAGCGCGATGCCGCCTGCAAGACCGGGTCCCGGGAAGCCTGCGACCACCGGCTTGCCGCGGATGCGCGCCCCGAGCGCGGGATGGAATTGAGGGACGTCCACGCTCATGCGTGCGCGCCCTGTCGCGCATCAACCTTCTGACCGGGGCGCGGGGAGACGGGCCGCGAGGGCGGCGACGTCGCCCTCCCACCTGCGGTAGCCGCGCAGGTAGTAGCTCGGGTGATAGATGAACAGCGGCTCGACGCCTTGCGCGCGCAGCCACCGCTCGGCCGTGCGCCCGAGCGCGAGGACGGCCGCGGGTCGCGCCTCTTGAAGCAGATGGAGGAGGTGGGCGCCGCACGCCGCCTGCTCGTCCGGCGTGGGTTTGCGGTTTCCGGGCGGCCGGCATCGCACCACGTTCGTGACGAGGACGTCGTTCTCGTCGAGCCCCCACGCCGCGAGCCAGCGATCGAGAAGGCGGCCGCTTCGCCCCACGAACGGCCTGCCCGAGGCGTCCTCCTCGGCCCCCGGCGCCTCCCCCACGACGAGGAGCCGCGGCCGGTCCGCGCGGCCGCGCGAGACGACGATGTGGGTCCGCGTCTCCGCGAGGGCGCATTTCGCGCAGCCGGGAGGCATCGGCGCGGGAAGGATGGACCGCACGCGGTCGCAAGCCCCTCGCGCGGATAAGCCCTGTTGGTCCCGCGCCGGGCGCACGTCGGGCGTGATCTCGGGAGCAGGTCCAAGGCCCGGCCGGCGTTGAGGGAGGCCCATGCCCTCCGCTCCCGTCCGCCTCCCCCCGGGCGATGCGCTCGTTGAGGCCCTCGCGACCTATCGCCGCGAAGCCGCGCGCCGTCTCGGCGCGCCGCCCTGGCGGGTCCTCCCGAACGCGACCCTCCTCGCGATCGCGCGCGAGCGCCCGCGAACGCGCGCGGACCTCGCGGGCATCCCGGGCCTCGGCCCGGTGCGCCGACGGCGCCACGCGCGGGCGATCCTCGCGATCGTGGCGCGGCGGCGGTGAGCGCGCGGCATCCCGAGCATGATGCCGCTCGAGGCCCGGCCGGAACGCACCCTTATCACGGATGAGCCCACATGACGGCTCGGCCTCGAGTCGGAGGACGGCCGACGGTGCCCCTCGAGGGCGCTGAGGAAAGTCCCCTCTCCACGCGGGAAGGGGGCCCGGCGCGACGCGCGCCTCGAAGCGCGCGCACCGCGACGGGGCGGGCGAGAGCCCGCACGGAGGAGCAGAAACGACACAGCCCCGCGTTGGGGTGAAGGGGGAGCCCGTCAAGGGCGGTGCCCCGGACGACGCGCGGGGAATTGATGAAACGCGCCATCCGCCCCGGAGCAAGTCCAAAGGCCCAGGGCGCCCGCGCCCCCAACGGCCAGTGGGACGCCTAGGCGAATGCCGTCAACCCCGACGCCGCAAGGCGCCGGGCGCGAACAGAAAGGGGCTTACTCCCGAGACGAGGCCCACGATCTTTCCGAGCGCGAGCCCTGCGCAGCCCCCCGGGAAGGTAAAGCCTCCCGGAACCCCCCGGAGGGTGCGCGATGAATCAGAACTCGTTCTCGGTGTCGGCGGCCCAGCAGATCTTGGGGATCTTGCCGACGAGGCAGCCGGGGCGCGTCTGGAGGCCGGCCTGCTTGTTCGTCTCCTCGTACATGGTGAAGCAGTTGGCGCCGAGCGTGCCGTTGCATCCGTAGCTGTGGGACCCGGAAGACTTCGGGATGTGGACGAAGTAGGAATCGGGCTCGCCCTGTCGCTTGGAGGTCTCGAGCTTGATGCAGAAGTGGCCCTTCGCGTTCTCGGCCGAGGGGGCCGTCCCGGGGACGTACCAGTACTTCTCGCAGTCGTCCTTCGCGTAGCTTCCCGCGGCCGCGCCGCTGTAGGCGACGAGGACGGCGGTGGCGAGGATCCAGATACCGAGCGACTTCAAGGTCAGCAACTCCGCGCCCGAAGCCCGCGGGACCCCCCTTGAAGTTTTTCCAAATCGGCTCTGTGTGTCCGGTCGGGGGTGACGCCGATTCCTCACCGTCGGTGAGGCGCGGGGGGTCGCTCCGCGACGGGTTCGCCGCGGAGCACGCCGCTCTGGCCGCAGTGGGGGCACGCGCCCGTCAGGGGGCGCGCGCCGGTGTCGGCCATCGTGAACGTCTCGCCGCAGCCGGCGCAGCGCAGGACCAGCTCGCCCGCGGGGGTCGCGGCCTGCGCTTCCCAGTCGTGCCATTCGCCGGCCTCGTCGAAAGCCTCGGCCTCGCCCGCGACGAGGAGCGCAAGCTCCGCGGCGACGGCGAGCGCGAGGAGGACGAGCCCGGCGACGATCCACATCGCCGCGTCGTCGAGCGCGAGGACCACGGCCGAGAGGGCAAGGAGGAGACCCACGAGGCCCGCCCCCGCCGCGGCGAGGATGAGGATGCGCCGCGTCCGGCCGGGAATGCTCACGGCGCCCCCCTCCACTTGCGCCAGGCGACGAAAGCGACGGCTCCGAGGGCCGCCGCGAGGAGGCCGACGAGGACGAGGAGGACGACGTTCTCCGCGACGATGTCGCCCGCGGTCGACTTGACCGTGAACTTGATCGCGTTCGTGCCGGACCGGCTCGTCACGGGCTCGTTGTTCTCGATGTAGGTCGCCTCCACGATGATCGTGTAGGAGCCCGTCGAGTCGACCGCGACGCGGGCGCTGTAGATGCGGTCGTTCGCGCGCGCGTCCCCGTTCTGCCCGTTGTCGAACATCTCGACTTCGGAGACCTGGACGCCGTTCTTGTGGACGAGGGCCTTCACGCTGCGCACGTCGGCCTTGTTGATGCGCGCCGTGACGAGGATCGACTCCTTCGGCCGGACCTCGTCGCGATCGACGCGCGGGCTCGAGATCGCCGGGCCCGCATTCGTGATGGTGATCGGGACCACGACGCGCGTCGACGCGAAGCCGTCGCTTGCGACGACGGTGATGTCGTACTTGCCGTCCGGCACGTCGAGCGTGTTCCAGTCGATGTGGGTCCCGTCGCTCACGTTGCCGATGAGGCGATCGCCGACCGACTGGCCGGAGAGCCGGTAGTAGGCCGTCACGACCACGCGGTCGTCGGCGTCGTCGTCCCAGGTGGTCCACAGGATCCGGAGGACGTCCTTCACCGTCGCGCCGCTCGCGGGCGACCGGATCGTGAGGCCGGGCACGCTGTTGCCGACGACGTAGAAGTACGGCTTCGTGGGCGAGCGCGAGTGGCCGACGTTGCCGACCTCGTCCTCGAGCTCGATGTAGTAGGTGACGTTCTCGCCGCGCTTGCCCGCGGGAAGGACCGCGCGCCACTTGCCGTCCTCGAGCGCGGCTTCGAGGCGCACTTCGGGGCCGCGGTCGAGGCGGTAGAACACCGTCACGCGCTTGACGCCCGACCCGGAGACGGCGCTGCCGGACTCGATGTCGCGCGCGGAGACGTTCACGTAGCGGCCCTGGTGGTCGCTCTCGAGCAGGTTCTCCGCGGGAGGATTCTCGTCGAGATAGACGCTCGCGGAGGTCGTGCCCGCGACGCCGCGCGTCTCGTTGTTGCCGACGTCGTCCGTCGAGTTCCACCGCACCACGTACTGGCCGGGGCCCGAGTACACCTCGGGGAGGCTCTTGAGGGTGAAGCCCCCGCTCGGGTAGCGCGTGAGGGCGCTGAGCGAGATGCGTCCGACCTCGTAGAAGGTCCCCGAGACGCCCGTCGGGAGGCCGTCGGGATCGGTGGCCTGCAGGACGAAGCGCGTCGAGGGACCGACGTACGTCGTGTCGCCCTTGACGACCGAGGGCTCGAGCGAGACGAGACGCGTGCGGGGCGGAAGCGCGTCCACCTTGAACGCGATGGGCGTCGTCGCCGAAAGCTCCGCGGAGGAGAGGTCCGCGCTCGTGATCTCGACGTGGATGCTCGCGTTGTGCGCGAGGGGCGCGCCGAGCGTCTGCGGCGGAAGCGTGATGCGGAAGCCTTTCCGGCCCGCGTCGTACTGCTTGTCGAACTTCACCGCGACGCCGTTCACCTTCACCGAGATGGAGGACTCGTTGACGTTGTCGGCTCCGTCCGCGGTGAGGAAGTGCAAGGTGGGGGAGCGGCCCACGTAGTTGACGCCGTTGATCGACACGCCTTCCGAGGACCCCGGCGTCCACGTCGTGCGCGGCGCCGTGTTCGGCACGCAGTCGAAGGGCCGCTCGACGTCGACCTTCTCGAAGCCCGCGGAGTCCGTCGCGGACACCCGGTACGAGAAGATCCCGGCCTCGGCGCAGCTCCACGTGTACGTCCAGTTGCCGGGCGACGTCTCCGTCATCGTCGCGTTGAGGAACGGCGCGGCGCTCTTAAAGAGCGTGATCTTCACCGAAACCTCGGTGTCGTCGCGCGCGATCGCGAAGAACGTCGCGTTCTCGCCGATCTGGAACGGCGGCGGGGGCGTGACGCCCGTCGCGAGCGTCGGCGCCTTCTGGTTGTCGCGCAGCGTGAGGTTGAACTTCACGTGATTGTTCCAGTTGTTGTTGATGTCGCGGATGAGGACCGTGACGTTGTAGAGCGCCTGGCGGCTGAGGTTCGTGCCGAAGCCGGTCGGGATGTTGGCCCACCACATGCCGGTCTTGGGCTTGTTCGTCGGTCCCTTGAGCGACGTGTTGTAGACGAACGGCGTGTCCAGGATGGTGATGTTGAGACGCGCTTCCGCGAGGCCCATGTCGTCGCTCGCGTTCATGTAGAACGTGAAGTTCTGGCCCGCGTCGAGCAGCTTCACGTGGGTCTTGTCGACGAGCTGCGGAACCTTGTCGAGGACCGAGAAGTTGTACGGAATGCGCTTGATCTCGCCCGTGACGTCCGAGACGTTGATCCACGCGGTGTACTTCCCGATCGCCTCCTTGGGGTCCGCGGAGGTCGTGAGCGCGACGCTGTACTCATCGTGCCCGCTCGTGCAGACGCGCTCGTCGAGCGGGAGCCCGGACCCGCGGCACGAGAGGTCGGAGGCGAAGGCGTAGCTCGAGACCGCGCTCTCCTTCGGGGCCTTGAGCCAGAGCGTCTTGCCGACGGGGTTGTGGTAGTCCGCCCGGTCGGGGTGACCCGTCTCGCGGGTGTTGTTGATCTTGATCGTGATCACGATCGACGTGCCCGAGGGGTCGTAATCATAGACGTGACCCTCCTTCGCCGCGGGGCGGAGGACCTCGGTCGTCTTCGCCCACTCCTTGAGGTTGAAGGACCGGAGCTGGGACTTCGAGGTGACCCAGTTGCCCGAATCGTCGCGCGCGGCGATGTAGTACTTGTAGATCCCGTAGACCTTCTTCTCGCGGCCGGCCGGCTTGAAGAACGACTCCTTGCCGTCGAAGACCTTCGTGTAGTTCGAGGACTGCCCGACGCGCGCGAGCGAGATGTTCGCCGCGACCGTGCCGTTCGGATAGAGGATGACCGCGTGCACGTCCGCGACGTTCGAGTTGTCGGTGACGGTCGCGTTGATGCTGAAGCGCGTCTCGGGCCGCATCGCGAAGCAGCCGCAACCCGCGGGCGCGGCCGGCTCCGTGTCGCGCGCGGTGTTCGCCTTGGGGTGGGAGGCGATCGCGTGCGAGTTGATCGCGGGGAGCGCGTCGTCCTTGATGTAGATGACGAGCGCGATGGTGTTGTTCAGCTCGTTGCCTTCGTAGACCGAGCCGAGCGGGTCCGTCTCCGGCGCGTCGGCCACGATGAGGAGCGTGTGCTTGCCCGGCGTGACGGCGCACGCCGAACCGTCCGTCTTGATGTGCCACTCGAACGCCTTCCGCTGCGCGCCGTTCGGCATGCCCCAGACGGCGCTTCCGGGGGAAAGCGAAGACGCCGCGACGTCGAAGACCTGGCGGTCTCCCGCGGCGTTGCAGATGAGGTTCGCCGGGTCGACCTCGTCGAGATAGATGCCGAAGCGCACCGGGTCGACGCCCGAGGGCGGAGTCACGCGGCCGACGTTCTTCATGCCGGCCCAGAACGTGAAGGTGCCCGTCTTCGGGAGCGGGTTCTGCGGGGTCGCGCCCTTGCCGCCGAAGAGGTTCGCGGTGGTGAGGTTCGCGGCGATGTCGGCGCCGACGACCTCGATGAAGCGAAGCTTCGTGTTGTTCGTGAAGTTCGAGTCGAACGTGTCACCGAACGGGTCGACCTTCACGGTGAGCGTGTAGTTGCCGGCCGCGGCGAGCAGGTTGAAGACGCCCGACGGCACGCGGTCCGCCGTCGTCGCGTCGCCGAGGCGGTTCCACTTGACGTTGTGCGACAGGACGGCCGCGCCCGAGCCGTTGTGCCTGAGCGTGAAGTTGACGTAGAACGAGGAGGGCGCGTTGGTGTTCGGGTTGACGAACGCGTGCCCGCCGTTGTAGATGACGGCGTCGAAGTGCGTCGGCGCGTTCGAGTAGTACGTGCGGTTGTAGTAGAGCGACGCGCCGCCGGCCTCGTCCATCCAGTTGCCGATCGGGCTGCAGTTGCGGTTGCTCTGCGGCGGGACGCCCGCGCACCATCGGATCTCGCCGACGCGGAAGTCGGGGAGCAGACCGACGTTGAGCTTGCGCGTCCCGCGGTTGTTCTCGTCGCGGGGCTGGGTGAGGAACTCCTCGCTGTACTCGGGCGCGTTGTTCGCGTAGTTGGCGCCGCACTTCGTGTTGAGCTCCGTCTTCGTGAGCGTGTTGAGATAGGCCGTGAACGTGTACGTCGCGTTCGTCGCGTCGGGACGGATGTTGTAGAACAGCTCGCGCGAGGCCTTGAGCTGGCCCTGGTCCCATTCCATGTACGTGCAGACCGCGGGGCCGACGCGGACGCTTCCGAGCACGCCTTCGACGACGAGCGTGACCCGCAGCGGCGGGTTGTCGTTCGTGGAGGTGCGGGTGGCGTTCACCCGGACCTTCACCTGGCTGCCGCGCTCGGTGAGGTCGATGGGGTCGCCCGAGGTGCCGGCCGAGGGCCGGAAGAAGGCGATCTCATCCTGGACGACGGCGAGGTCGGAGTTTCCGAACTGGGCGCTCGCGAGGGGAACGAAGAGACCGGAGAGGGCTCCAAGCAGGAGCATCGCGGTCAGGGCGAGAGCGGAAAACCTCGAAAAGGCGAGACGCATGGTACCACGGATCCGCCGGATGGCCGCTTGGACGCCTACGTCGCTATATAAAGCTCTCGAATTCGCGGTAGAGCGTGGCGTCGCGCGGGCTCCAGCGTCCGCCCGTCCGCTTCAAGCGAGTTAAGGGTTGTGGAGCGGCGGCTTGACCGGGCCCCGCGCGGGCGGGGTCGGCGACCGCCCGGCGCGGTCGCTGGACATGTTCGACAAAAAAAGAGGAAACGGGCGCCAGGGCGCCCGGGGCGGGCTCACGCGAGCGGCGCCTTGGACCACGCCGTGTCGGCGTGGTAGATGGTGACCCACACGCCGTCGGGCGCGAGGCACTGGTTGGGGAGGGGTTGGAACCCGGCGAGGCCGTTTGACTCGACATACCACATCCCCGTGTTCGTCGGGCCCTTGAAGCGCGAGAGATTCTCGGTGTTCGGCTTGGGCTCCTGGACGGGCCGACCGTTCTGGTCCTTGACCGAATCCGAGACCTTGGGGCCCGCCGTGTAGCCGACGAGGGTCCAGAGGTAGACGGTCTTCCCGGGCTCGAGCTCGCGGTTCGTGTCCTTGTCGAAGCGGACGACGAGGCTCCGGAGGGAGTCGTTCCTCGCCTTCGGGTCCTGCCACTGCGACTGACTCTCGAGGACGGTCGAATCGTAGTAGGGGCGGTTGTTCGGGCAGGGCGTGTGGTTCGTGGCCACCGCGCCCATGGGCAGCGCGAACGCGACCGCGAGAACGGCGGCCGCGAGCTTCTTCGTGAGCGGATTCATGAATTCAGACCTCCAAGCCGGGGGGTCCCCGGCGGCTCCAGCGCGGGAGGGTTCCCGGGACCTCAAATAAGTCGCCCCTTGTCACCCGGGAGGGAGACGGGGTGTCCCCCGACCCACCCCGGAAGCCTTATTTCGGGAAATTCCACATGGACCCTGCCCATGAGGAGCGACCTCGTCGGAGCGGTCCGCGCGACGCTCGCCCGCGCCGGGTTCCGCCTGAGCGAATCCGCCGACGCGCGCCCCGTCACCTTTGACGTCATCGCGCGCCGCGACGAACGGCTGCTCATCGTGAAGGTCCTCACCAACGTCGACTCGCTGAGCGAGGCGCTCGCGGACGAGATGAAGGTCCTCGCGCGATTCCTCGGCGCGACCCCCCTCCTCGTCGGCGAGCGTTCCTCCTCGCGCGAGCTCGAGGACGGCGCGATGTACCAGCGCCACGGCATCAACATCCTCACGCTCGGCACGCTCGGCGAGGTCGTCGAGGACGGCGTCGAGCCGCTCGTCTACGCGGCGCCCGGCGGATTCTACGTGAATCTCGACGGCGTCGCGCTGAGGCGTCTGCGCGAAGCCCGCGGCCTCAGCCTTGGCCAACTCGCGGAGGTCGCGGGCGTCTCGCGTCGCGCGATCGCGATGTACGAGGAGGGCATGGCCGCGATGGTGGACGTCGCGGCGAAGCTTGAGGACTTCCTCGCGGAGCCGCTCGTGAAGCCGCTCGACCCGTTCGCGAAGCGCGGGGAGGAGGGCGCTCCGAGCCGCGAGGCCGTCGTGGACCTCGAGCGGCTGCAGGCGGGCTTCGAGCGCGAGGCCCTGAGCCTCATGGCGGGGATCGGATTCCGCGTGGCGCCCCTCGGGCGCCTGCCGTTCAACGCGGTCGCGCGCGAGAACGCCGAACCCTCGAACCAGGCGGCGATCCTCGCCGGCGTCGTGCCCAAGGGCGCGGACGCGCGACCCCGCGCGGCGGCGCTCGCGGACCTCGCGGACGTCACGCTCGCGACCGGCGTCTTCATCGTCGAGCGTCGGACGACGCGTCTTTCGATCGAGGGAACCGCCATCGTCGGGCGCGACGAGCTTGCGAAGCTCGACGGCCCGACCGAGTTCGCCGAGCTCCTGAAGGAGCGGCGGGGCCGCACGCGCTGATCAGGGCGCCTCGTCGCTTCCCGCCGCGATCTCCTGGCGCTTGCGGGGGATGTACACCTGCTCGAGCGTCGAGGTCCTCTTGCGGCGCCGACGCTTGAATTCGCGCAGCGCGATGGGGCACGTCACGTGCCCGCAGTACTTGTGTCCCGTGCTCGTGCCGCAGAACGCGCCGCAACGCTGGCACTCGACGGGAAGACTGTTCCCGAAGAACACCACGTTGGCGCCGTTCTCCCAGTTACCGAGATGCCCCCTGAGAGGCATCGTCGGGATCGTTCCTTCCGTTCCGGTCGTCGTCGTATCGAACACCCCCTTGCTTCAGCTCCAGGCCGCATCGTCCGCTTCCGCGAAACGCGGCGCGCGGTCGTCGACGGTCGCGGCCCCCTGCCGCAGCGTCTCGACGATCCGGCTCCAGCGGTCGTCGGCGTCGTCGCCCAGGCTTTCGTTGAACATGACGAGGATCTTGGTCGCGATCTCGGGCTCCGCGATCCCGTAGTGGTTCTCTGGCCAGGCCTCCTCGCAGGTGAGGATGCCGGCGCCCACCAGGTTGCCCACGTGGAACGAGAGCGTCGAGCGCGAGACCCCCACCTCGCGCGCGAGCTCGCGCTGCGTGCGGCGGCCGCCGTCCGAGAGAAGCAGCGTCACGACCTTCCGCGGCACCCCGTGGCGGAAAGCGGACACGTAGTCCTTCTCGCGCCGGCCGAGCATGTGTCGCACGAAGAAGCGCTTGTAGCGACCGTCCCGCCGCACGACGAGCACGTCGCTCGACGCGAGGAAGTCGAGATGGTAGAGCGCGGTCCCGAGAGGCAGCTTGAGGCTCCGCGCGATCATGCGCAGATGAGATCCCGGATTTTGCCGGACATATTCGTAGACCCGCCGGCGCGAGTCCAGTGTGAGCACTGACAGTTGATCCATTCATGGCACCCCCTAGTGAGTTCCCGACCTGGTTTCGCCCGCTCGCCCCCTTCCAAGATGGAATATTCGGAGCGGGATCGGCTGGGTCCGGTCTCTGGGCGACGACTGCCCCCATTCGACTAATCAGTATCGCCTCTACCGTGCGGGGTTCTCGATCACCGGTTTTGACCGAGTCAACCGCGGCCGCCGGGCTGATCGACAATGGACGGCCCCGATTTTGACGATCGTGGTTGAATCTTGGCGACCGCGATCAAAACGAGCTTCGCGCGTCGCCTCCGCCGTCGGCGCGCGCGGACGCGATCTGGGCTCCGCTCCCGCGGCGCGCGGGCGCGAGCGCAACGGTTTTCTCCCCCTCCCGCGTACCCGCGCCCATGACGGAACAGGCCCCGCCCCGCGGCGTGCGCGCCATCGCGTTCGCCGGCATGCCGGGCGCGGGCAAGACCATCGCCGTGGAAGTGGCGACGGAGATGGGCTTCCCCGTCTTCCGCATGGGCGACGCCGTGTGGGCCGAGGTCCGCGCGCGGGGCCTCGCGCTCGCGCCCGACGTCGTCGGGAAGGTCGCCTCCGAGATGCGCGAGCGCCACGGCAGGGGCGTCTGGGCCGACCGCACGGCCGACCGCGCGATCGCCTCCGGCGCGCCCGTCGTCGTGATCGATGGCGTGCGCAGCATGGACGAGGTGGGCGTCTTCCGCGCGCGGCTGGGCGAAGACTTCATCCTCGTCGGGATCCACGCGGCGCCGAGGCTGCGCCTCGCGCGGCTGCTCGCGCGCCACCGCGAGGACGACGTCCGCAACGAGGCCGAGTTCGAGGCGCGCGACACGCGCGAGCTCGGCTGGGGCCTCGGGGCGGTCCTCGCGCTCGCGGACGTGATGCTCGTGAACCACGGCTCGGTCGAGGGCATCCGCCGGGAAGTCGCCGCGGTGCTCCGCTATTCGCGCTGATCACGGCGTCGAGGACGCCGCGCCCCGCGAGGCCTTCCCCCGAGGGTCCGGGACGATGGGCATCGACGCGATGACGCTCTCGAGCGGCTCGCCGCGGCCCGCGATCGTCGTCTCGCCCTTCTCGCCGAAGCGCCGGAGCTTGAGCGCGGGCGCCTGCGCGAGCATCCATCGCCCGAGCTCGTCTGGGTAGCCTTCCTCGAAGACGACCTCGACGATCCGCGCATTGAGGATCATCTTCGCGCACGTCACGCACGGGAACGTGGTGGTGTAGAGCGTCGACTCGGCGATGGACACGCCCGTCACGGCGGCCTGGATGATGGCGTTCTGCTCGGCGTGCAGGCCCGTGCACAGCTCGTGGTGCTGGCCGGAGGGGACCTGGAGCATCTCCCGGATGCATCCGATCTCCGCGCAGTGCTCGAAGCCCGCGGGGTTGCCGTTGTAGCCCGTCGCGAGGACGCGGTTGTCCCGGACGAGGACGGCCCCCACCTGCCGGCGGTGGCACGTCGCGCGGCGGGCCGCGAGGCGGGCCATCTCCATGAAATACGTGTCCCAGGCGGGCCGGGCCGCGATGAGGGCTTTCGGGTCGATCCGCCCGGGCTGCATGGGCGCGGATGCCCCGGGCCGGCTAAAAGCCATGCCCGCCCGTTTCCGGTGGAACTCAACCGGGGGCGTGCGATTTCTCGTAGAGCTCGACGCCGTCGCGCAGGACGACGAGGCTCAGGATGGCGCACTTGAGGCGCACGGGCGATACCGTGATGCCGAGCATCTGGAGGAGGTCGTCGCGCTGGAGCCCCTTGATCGCTTCGAGCGTGAGCCCCTTCGCGCGCTCCGTGAGCATCGAGGCCGAGGCCTGCGAGATGGCGCAGCCCCGGCCGTGGAAACGGACGTCCGCGACGCGCCCGTCCCCGTCGAGCTTGAGCATCATGCGGATGTCGTCGCCGCAGAGCGGGTTGTCCTCGCGGTGGTCGATGTCCGCGCCCTCGAGCACGCCGAAGTTGCGCGGGTGCTTGTAGTGGTCGAGGATGTGCTCGCGGTACATCGCCTCCGCGTCGCCGCCGAATTCGGTCACGCAAGCACCTCCCGGGCGCGGGCGACCGCGGACGCGAGCGCCTCGACCTCCGCCTCGGTGTTGTAGACGTAGAAGGACGCGCGCGCCGCGCTCGGGACGTCCAGCTCCCGCATGAGCGGCTGCGCGCAGTGGTGGCCCGCGCGCACCGCGATGCCCGCGTCGTCGAAGAGCGACGCGAGATCGTGCGCGTGCGCGCCCTCGACGTTGAACGCGACGACGCCGCCGCGCTCGGGGCCCGGCTTCGGGCCGTAGAGCGTGACGCCCGGGACCGCCGCAAGCGCGGCATAGGCCTTCGCGACGAGCCTCTCCTCGTGCTCGCGCACGTTGTCCATGCCGAGCCCGTTCAGGTAGTCGACGGCCGCGGCGAGGCCGATCGCCTCCGCGATCATGGGCGTCCCGGCCTCGAACTTCCACGGGAGATCGTTCCACGACGAATTCTCGTCCTCGACGCGGCGGATCATCTCGCCGCCGAACTGGAAGGGCGGCATGCGCTCGAGGAGGTCCATCTTGCCGTAGAGAACGCCGATGCCCGTCGGGCCGAGCATCTTGTGGCCGGAGAACGCGAGGAAGTCCGCGTCGAGCGCGCGCACGTCCGTCTTCGTGTGCGGCACGCTCTGCGCGCCGTCCACAAGCGCGACCGCGCCCGCGTCGTGCGCCATCCGAATCATCTCGCGCGCGGGCGTGATCGTGCCGAGCACGTTCGACATGCCCGTGAACGCCACGATCTTCGTGCGGCGCCCGAGGAGGGCGCCATAGGCCTCGAGGTCCACGCGTCCCTCGGCGTCGAGCGGCGCGATGCGCAGCGTCGCGCCCTTCGCGCGCGCGATCTGCTGCCACGGAACGAAGTTCGCGTGGTGCTCCATCCGCGTCACGACGACCTCGTCGCCGCGCTCGAGGTTCGTGAGGCCCCATGCGTACGCCACGGTGTTGATGGCCTCCGTGCAGTTCTTCGTGAACACGATCTCCTCGAGACCGCGCGCCCCGATGAAGCGCGCCACCGTCTCGTGCGCGCCCACGTACGCCTCCGTGGCCTCCTCCCCGAGCGTGTGGATGGACCGGTGCACGTTCGCGTTCGAGCGCGCATAGTAGCGCGCCATCGCCTCGAGCACCGGCGTCGGCTTCTGCGTCGTCGCCGCGCTGTCCAGATACACCAAACGGCGGCCCTTCACCATGCGGTCCAGGATCGGGAAATCCTTCCGCACGCGCTCGACGTCGAAGCTCACGACGACACCCCGGTTCCTCCGTACTCGCTCACGGTATAAGAATCGTAAGGCCCGCCCCTTCAGATGATTTGGGGTCGCGGCAACGCCGAGGATCCTCGAACGGCGGCACGGGCGCCAGGAAACCGGGACCGGGCGCCGGGAGCCGGGAGCCGGGAGCCGGGACCGGGCACCGGGATTCGGGACCGGGAGCCGGGAGCCGGGCGCCGGGATTCGGGACCGGGAGCCGGGAGCCGGGACCGGGCGCCGGGATTCGGGACCGGGAGCCGGGACCGGGCGCCGGGATTCGGGACCGGGAGCCGGGACCGGGCGCCGGGATTCGGGGCCGGGTCCGGGCGTCGGGTCCGGGTCCGGGTCCGGGTCCGGGACCGGGTCCGGGACCGGCGGAGGCTGCGCTGTCGCGTTCGAGAATGGCGGGCGAAGGTTCGCCCGAAAACGAAGGGTGTGTTTCAGATGCGGCCGACGTCGGTCATCTGGACCGAGCCGACGCCCGCGATCTCGCTGAAGGCCAGCTCGACGCCGTCGGGGCCCGCGCCGGACTCGTCCTCCATCACGACCGTCACTTCGAGCGCCTTGAGGCCGAAGGCGACGGGGACGACCTGCCAGCCCTGGAGCTCCGCGTCCTTCGGGACGCTCGCCTTCACGCCGGCCTTGATCGTCTCGAGGTCGACGTCGGCGTCCTCGGGCATGACGCGGAAGACCGCGACGAGCTTGCCCATGTCAAGGCCCCGCGTAGCCGCAGGCTTCGTGGACGTACGCGACGCCCTGGTCGCGGCACTGCGCGCAGCGGCCGACGGCGCCGTCGCCGCAGCCCGGGCAGGGGAACGACGTCGTGGCCTTCCCGATGAGCCGGGTGCCGCAGGAGGTGCAGGTTTCGGTGAGTCGAGGCATGGACGAACCTCAGGGGAGTCGCTGAACCGCCTTCCCCTTCATATAGGTAACGCGGGGCCGGATCACGGGGTGGGGGCGTCGGCCGTCATCGCCGTCTGGAGCGCAAGCCGCGCAACAAGGCGGGCCTGGCGCCGGCGCGCGAGGAGGCCGAGGGCGTCCTCGTCGCCGTCGAGGAGGAGCGCCGTGTCCTGCGACTTCATGTCGAGGAGCTTCGCGACGTCCTCGTCCACGGTGCGGCCCGCGATGAGGTAGTGCAGGAACACCTCGCGCGTCTGCGAGATGCGGTGCACGCGGTCGCCGGCCTGCTCGTGGTTCGCCGGGTTCCAGTCGAGGTCCACGAACACGACGTGCCGCGCCGCGGTGAGGGTGAGGGCCGTGCCCGCCGCGACGAGCTGACCGAGGAACACGCGGCACCCGGGGTCCTCCTGGAACCGCTTCACGGCGGTCGCGCGGTCCTTGTCGTTCACGCTCCCCGTCACGCTCACGGGGTCGTACTCGGCGAGCGACTTCTCGAGCGCCTCGAGGTGCTGAAGGTACACGGCGAAGACGACGACCTTCTCGCCGGGCGTCTTGAGGAGGTCGCGCACGTAGCGCTCCGCGTGCTCGCCCTTCGCGTTCGAGGCGAGCTGGCGCAGGCGCATGACGTGGCCGCGCGTCGTCTCGTACTCGGCGCCGAACGCGGTGTCGCGGTGCGTGCGCATGTGCTCGCGCAGGAGCGCCGCCTCGGCCTCGTACTCCTTGCGCCACACCGGCGAGAGGCGCACGTGCTCCGTGAGGACGTGCCGCTCCGGCAGGTCGCGCAGCACGTCCGCCTTGCGGCGGCGCAGGATGATGCCTTCGAGATAGCCGCGCAGGCTCTGGAGCGCGAGGCGCCGCACCTCCGGCACGCCCTGCACGAGCGGCTGGACGAAGCGGGCGCGGAACCACATCTCGTTGCCCCATTCGTCCGGGTAGAGGAATTCGAGCTGCTTGCGCACCTCCTCGGCCCGGTTCATGACCGGCGTGCCCGAGAGGAGGACGCGGCGGGGGATCGCGCGGAGGCCTTCGTGCACGGCCTTCGTGCGCTCCGCCTCCTTGTTCTTCACGTAGTGCGCCTCGTCGAGGATGACGAGGTCGTAGGGCTGGCGGAGGATCGCGTCGCGTTGCGTGAGGAGGCCGTCGTAGCTCGCGATCACGAACTTGGCATCGCCGAAGTCGAGGCCGCCCTTGCGCGCCGCGTGGCTCGGCTGCACGACGAAGACGTCCTCCGTCGTCGACGCGTTGATCTCGCGCTTCCACACGTTCCTCGCGCCCGCGGGGCAGACGACGAGGATGCGGCCCGGAAGGTGGAGCGCCGCGACGATGGCCTGCAGGGTCTTCCCGAGGCCCGGCTGGTCGCCGAGGTACGCGACGTAGTTGGTCGCGCGGATGAACGCCACGCCCTCTTCCTGATAATGATACAGCTGGACGTGCGGCCGGAGGCCGGGCGGGCGCGGCGCGCCGATAAACGGCGCGAGGTCGGGCGTCGCGCGCTTCTTCGGCGTGCCGGGCGCCCATTCCTCCTCGCTCGGCTCCTTCCACTCGGTGATCTCCTTCACCGGACGGAGACGCTTGCGCACGAGGAGCGCGCCCTGGTCGGTGAGCGCCTGGCGCACCGACGGATAGTCCTTCGGGAGGATGAGGTGGAGGTCGCTCACCTCGTCGAAGACGTGCGACCCCGTGCGCTGGAGGATCTCGACGAAGCCGGGGAAGGCCTCCTCCGCGCCTTCGGTCACGGCCTGGAAGCGCGCGCGGCGGCCCGTCGCGTCGACGTAGAGCGCGAGGCCGTCGAACGGGAGGTCGACGAGCTTCGCGGGCTCCTGCCGCGCGCCGAGGGCCTCCAGGCGGCCCACGAAGCGCGGGTACGCGTCGGGCGGCGAGACCCACACGCGGCGCGGGCTCGCCCGCGCGGCGCCGGGATCCTCCTCGGTGAGCTTCGTGAGCACGCGCCGGAACACGGGGTTCGCCGCGTTCTCGGGCCGAAAGAAGATCGGCCCCGCCTTCGTCGCCTGCACGAGGAGACGCTGGCCGGCGAGCGGTTGAGGTCGCGCCTTGCCGCGCGGGATCGCGGACGCCTCCGCGACGGGCGCCTCCTCCTGCGGTTCCGGGAGCGCGCCGCGCCAATGCTCGATGAACGTCATGTCGACCGCGACCGCGGGCGCCTTCCGCTCGTCGTCGTCGCGCTTCGGGGCGGGCGCCTTCGCGTCGGAGAGGCGGCTGTACCGGTCGAGCCGCTCGCGCAGCGCCGAGGCGGCCCACGGCCCGATCTCAGGAAGATCGCGCAGCTGCCGCTCCGTCGCCGCGAGAAGATCCGGCACGTTGCGGAAGACGCGCGCCACCTCGCGCGCGCGTTTCGGGCCGATGCCCGGGAAAAGATCGGTGAGGAACTTCTCGACCGCGGGATCGGGCGCGATGCTCCGCGTCGCGGCGACCTTCGTGCCCTCCTCGCTCGCGACCGCCGGCACGAAGGCGATGACCGCGACGAGGAACGCCGCCACGTGCTCGCACGCCTTGACCCGGCTCTGCGCGCAGCCGCACGAATACGACCCGTCCTCGAACGACACCCGGACGTTGTAGCCCGTGTCCCCCCGACGGCCCCGCACGCGACCCTGGGCCGCCTTCGGACCCACCACGGTCCGCTCGACGTGGCCGCGATTCCTGAGATCCACCGCGGTTTTCCGCAGCTCGGGATCCGGAACGAGCCGATGGATGAGCGCCTCCACGTCCGACTTCGTCGCCATCGCGCACGTCCCCGGAGTGCGCTCCTCCTTCAAGTCCTATCCGGCTTGGGCTCTGGGGGTGCGCCGTCGCGGGCACCCGTACAGGGACGCGTAGAGGGACCGAGAACCTGGGCGCATGGAACGGGGGCCGGGTGATGGAACCGGGCGCCGGGACCGGGACCGGGACCGGGACCGGGAGCCGGGACGGGGAGCCGGGATTCGGGCGCCGGGCGGCGGGACCGGGACCGGGAGCCGGGCGTCGGGACCGGGACCGGGAGCCGGGCGCCGGGACCGGGACCGGGAGCCGGGCGTCGGGACCGGGACCGGGAGCCGGGCGCCGGGACGGGGACCGGGAGCCGGGCGCCGGGACCGGGACCGGGAATCGGGAGCCGGGACCGGGAGCCGGGACAGGGACCGGGACCGGGAGCCGGGACCGGGCGCCGGGAGCCGGGAACCGGGGCCGGGTGTCGGGTCCGGGCGGCGGGTCCGGGACCGGGTCCGGGTCCGGGTCCGGGTCCGGGATCGGGACCGGGGCGAGGGCATCAACTCTTTTCGATGTCCTCGCCGCCTTCGAAGGCGCTCTGCGCGAAGGTGTAGACGTCCTCCATCCCTTCGAGCGTCTCGCTCGAGACGGGGACGAGGCCGGTGCCGGCGCCGAGGCCCTCGAGGACCTTGAACACGTCCGTGTTCATCTGCGTCACCATGTCCGCCGGGTCGCTGTAGAGCGCGTCCGCGAGCGCGTCGAGGCTCTCGCCCCATCGCACGAGCCGGTCGCGGTCGGCCGCGGGGAGGAGGTCCGTCTTCGTGAGCACGTTCACCGTCGGGCGCTGGAACCGGAACTGCGCCGTCGCGCTGAGCATGAGCTGCGAGACGTAGGCGGCCGGCCGGCGGGCGAGGAACGGGTCCATGAGGAACGCGACGGCGCTGCGCTCCCGCGAGAGGTAGTCCATCACGATGCGACCCGCGTCGCGGAACACGAAGAGCTCCGTCTGGCCCGGTGTGTCGAGGATCACGTAGTCGGTCCGCGTCTCCTGGATCTGCTCCGCGATGTCCGCGGTGCGGAGCGCGACGAGGTCGGCCGCGACGACCTGCGCGCCGTTCGGGCCGAGGCTGTATTCGTCCATGACCTCGCCGAGGAGGATCCATTCGCGGATGTCCACGTCGGGACCGTACGGAAGCCGCTCCGCGCCGGGGTCGAGGTTGACCGTGATCGCGTCGTGGCCCGCCTGCTTCATCCACTGCTGGAGCGCCCCCGTGAACCGGCTCTTGCCCGATCCCGCCGTTCCCGTCACGTAGAGGTAGATCGGCTCCTCGAGGCTCGCCACGCGGGGCCGATGCCGCCCGCGGCGATAAAGCTTCGCGGCCTCAGGCCGGCGTCTTGCGGATGACCTTCTCGTAGATCGCCTTCGCGACGACCGGCAGGACGAGCAGCGAAAGCGTGACCACGATCGAGACGATCTTCGGGACCTCGAAGTCCTTGTAGCCCATCATGTGGACGACCTCGACGAGCACGAGCTTCAGGCCCACGAAGCCCACCGCGAGGTAGGCGAGGGTCTCGAGCTGCGGGAACCAGTCCATGAGGCGCGTCATGTAGCCCGCGCTGATCCGAAGAAACAGGATGGCGACGAAGGACGCGGCGATGATGATGGCGAGCTCGTTCGTCATCGCGACGGCGACGAGCACCTGGTCGAGCGCGAACGCGATGTCGGCGAGCTCGACGGCGATGACCACGCTCCAGAAGGCGCTCAGGCCGAAGTACTGAACGGGCTTGATCTCGTGGTGCTCCTTCTTCGACTTGAGGAAGTGCGAGAGGGCGAGGTAGACGAGGTAGGCGCCGCCGACGAGCTTCAAAATCGGGTTGGCGATGATGAAGGAGACGAACACGATCGCGAGCGCGCGGAAGAAGTACGCGCCGCCGAGACCGTAGAGAAGCGCCTTGCGTCGCTGCTCCACCGGGAGCTTGCGGACCATCGCCGCAAGCACGGCGGCGTTGTCGAACGAAAGGACGCCTTCGAGGAGGATCAGGGTGAAGAAGACCGCGATGTCCGTCTGATCAATGGCGAGGTCGAAGACCACGGCCGCGCAAGATCCGACCGGACTTTAAAGCCTTGGCAAGCCCGGGGTTCGTGGACCCCCGTTTTCCCCGAGCGGGCGGACACGCAGCGTCGAGGCCTTGAGGCTCGCGACGACGCGGCTTCCCGGCCGCAGCCGCAGGGCCCGGACCGCGCCGCGGGTCACCGCCGCGTCGAGCCGGAGGGCCCCGGCCGCGAGGCGGACCCGCCAGGTCCCGTCCGGGCCCGCCTCGATCGCGTGGACGCGCGCGGGAAGGTGGTTGCGCGTCGATCCCCCGGGCGCCGCCCGCGCGAGGGCCACGTCCTCCGGCCGGAAGCCGACCTGCACGAGGCCCGGGGGCACGCGACCCGCGGCGTGGAGGACGCGCCGTCCGACCGCAAGCGGCGTCGTCCCCTCCTCGGGGTCGAACGTCCCCGCGCGCGCCCACAAGACCGCGGGTCCGCCGTCCGCGACGAGGCCTCGCCCCGCGCGGGTGAGGCGCGAGCCGCCGCGCCCGGCTCCGCCCTTCGCGCGCTCGATCAGCCGCGCCCCGGCCCGCCGCTCCGCGGCGCGGACGTGCCGGAGCGCGTTCGAGGGGTCGAGGCCGACGGCGCGCGCGGCCGCGCTCACGCTGCCGAGGCGGTCGACGGCGTCGAGGATCGCCCTCGTTCGGTCGGCGAAGTCGAACATCCCGATCGGTCACATGACCTATCGGACCATGGCTTTTTCGTCCTCGGTGGCGCATCGGAGGGCGTGCGCCCCGCGCTCGCGCTCGTCGCCGTGCTCGTCGCCGCCGGCTGCCTCGCGGCGGACGCGGAGCGGCCGCTCGCCGTCGGCACGACGACGAGCGTCCACGACCCCGGCTTCGCCGACCATCTGCTGGCCCGGTTCGCGTCCGAGACGGGGCGGCGCGCGATCGCGGTCGTCGCGGGATCCGGCGAGGTGCTCGAGAAGGCCCGTCGCGGGGACCTCGACGTGGTCCTTGTCCACCACCCGGAGGCCGAGGCGGCATTCGTCGCCTCGGGGGCGGGCCGCGCCCGCACGCCGGTGTTCGAGAACCGGTTCCTCCTCGTGGGTCCGAAGGACGATCCCGCCGGGATCGCGAACGCGACCTCCGCCGCCGACGCCTTCGCGCGCATCGCGGCCGCCGAGGCCCGCTTCGCGAGCCGGGGCGACGGCTCGGGGACGCACGCGCGCGAGGTCGCGCTTTGGCGCGCCTCCGGCGTGGACGCGACGCGGCTCGCGGGCCCCTGGCGCTTCGAGACGGGGTCCGGCCAGGCCGCGACGCTCCTCGTCGCGAACGAGCGCGGCGCCTACGCTCTCGCCGACGAGGCGACGTGGGCCGTTCTCGAGGCGCGCGGCCGCCTTCCGCGCCTCGCCGAGCATCCCGTCGAGGACGGCGCCCTCGCGAACGTCTACGCGGTCGTCACCGTCGCGCACCCGCGCGCGGACGTCGCGGCCGCCGACCGCTTCGCGTCGTGGCTCGCGGGACCCGGCGGGCGGGCCGCGGTCGAGGCGTTCGCGGTCGAGGGACGCGCGGTCTTCCGCCCGGTGGGGGCGTTGCCGTGATCCCGCCCGGGGAAGTCGCCTCGATCCTCGCCCTCACGGTGCAGGTGAGCGCGGCGGGGACGCTCCTCGGCGCCCTCGTCGGCGTACCCGCGGGCCTCGCGCTCGCGGGCCGGGGCGCGGGACGACGCGCGGTCCGCGCGGCGGTGTACGCGCTCTATGCGCTCCCGCCCGTCGTCGCGGGCCTCCTCGTGTATCTCGCGTTGAGCGCCTCAGGTCCGCTCGGCGGCCTGGACCTCCTCTTCACGCCCGGCGCGATCGTCGTCGCCGAGGCGATCCTCGCCGCGCCGCTCATCGCGGGCCTCACGGTCGCGGCCGTCGCCGAGGTCCCGTCGAACGTGCGCGAGGCGATCGAGGCCGCGGGAGGCTCCCGCTTCTTCGCGGCGCGCGCGCTCCTTTGCGAAGCCCGGCACGGCGTCGCGGCCGCGGTGATGGTCGGATTCGGACGCGCGCTCGCGGAGGTCGCGGCGGCCCTCGTCGTCGGCGGGAACATCCGTCACGAGACGCGCACGCTCGGAACGGCGATCCTGCAGGAGATCGGGCAGGGCCGCTTCGAAAGCGCGCTCGTCCTCGCCGCGATCCTCCTCGCCCTCGCGCTCGCGACCGTCGCGGCGCTCGCGCGCCTTGCCCGCGCGCATCCGGAGGCGGCGCCGTGAGGCTCGAAGCCGAGGCGCTCGTCGTCCGCTACGGCGCGCGCGCGGCGCTTGCGGGCGTCGACCTCGTGATCGCCCCGGGCGAGCGCGTCGCCGTGCTCGGCCCGTCGGGCTCGGGCAAGACCACGCTCCTGCGCGCGCTGCACCTCCTCGTCGCGCCGACCTCCGGCCGCGTGCGGGTGGACGACGCGGTCGCCGGCGACGCGGATCGCCGGGCGGCGCTCTCGCGCTTCGGCCTCCTCCAGCAGCGGCCGGGCCTCGTCGCGGGAACCGCGCTCGCGAACGTTGCGTTCCCGCTGCGGGCCCGCGGCCTCGCGCGCCGCGCGGCCGAGGCCCGCGCGCGGGATGCGCTCGCGCGCGTCGGGCTCGCGGAGCGGGCGGAGGACGACGCCGCGCGCTTGTCGGGGGGAGAGGCCCAGCGCGTCGCGCTCGCGCGGGCGGTCGTCGCGGACCCGGAGGTCATCCTCGTGGACGAAGGCACGAATCAGCTCGATCCGGCGACGGCGCGCGTCGCGGAATCCGTGCTCCTCGAGGAGGCCCGCCGCGGCGCGAGCCTCGTCGTCGTCACGCACAGCCCCGCGCAGGCCCGTCGCCTCGCGGCGCGCGTCGCGTTCCTCGACGGCGGGCGCGTCGTCGCGGACGGGCCGACGGCCGCGGTGCTCGACCATGTGGATTCGCCCGCGATCCGCGCCTTCGTGGAGCGCGCCTAGCCGCGGATCTTCTCCATGTGGCGCACGCGCTCCGCAAGAAGCGACGCCGAGCCGATGTCGCGGCGCGCGAAGAGCCTCGGACCGCGGACGCCCGCGAGGGCGCGGTCCGCGCGCTCGTTCGCCTCCGCGAGCGTGGGCGCGCACGCGACGATGCCGACCGTGCGGCTCGTCGTCGTCGTGAGCCGCCCGTCCCGCTCGTTCACGGCGGCGTAGTAGGCCCGCGCGCCAGCCTCCGCGATGGCCTTCTCGTCGACCTCGAGAGGTTCGTTCGCGGCGGATTTCACGCCATAGCCTTCGGGCACGACGTATTTGCACACGGTCGCCTCGGGCGCGAACGCGACGCGGCGCTGGCCGAGCGTGCCGTCCACCATCGCATGCAGCACGTCGAGGTAGTTCGTCTTGAGCGTGGACAGGACGTTCATCGCCTCGGGGTCGCCGAAGCGCGCGTTCACCTCGATGACGCGGGGGCCATCCGAGGTGAGCATGAACTGGACGTACATCGTCCCGACGTAGGGCCGGCCCTCCGCGGCGAGGGCTTCGAGGATCTTCTGCGCGATGACGGCGGCGTCCTCGTAGTCCGCGCGCGTCATGAACGGAAGGAGCCCGTTGGCGTCGGAATAAGAGCCCATGCCGCCCGTGTTCGGCCCCTTGTCGCCTTCCCAAGCGCGCTTGTGATCCTGCACGGCGGGCATCGGGACCGCGACGTTTCCGTCGCAGAAGCACTGGAGCGAGAACTCCTCGCCCTCCACCTTCTCCTCGACGAGCACGCGGCTCTCGCCGCCGAAGCCCGTGCGGAGGATCTCGGATGCGTACGCGGTCGCCTCGGCCGCGTCGGCGAGGTGGTCGCCCGTGACCTTCACGCCCTTGCCCCCCGTGAGCCCGATGGGCTTCACCGCGACCTCGCCGAGGGACTCGACGTAGCGCGCGAGGCCGCGGTCGTTGTCGAAGATGCGGTACTGGAGGCGGCCCGGGACCTTGCGCTCGTCGAGGAGTCGGCGCATGAACGCCTTGCTCCACTCGATCTCGCCCGCTGCGCGCGTCGGGGAGGCGGTCGGGATGCCGGCGGCCGCGAGACAGTCAGCGACGCCGGCCGCGACCGCCGCGTCCATGCCGAGGACCGCGAGGTCGACGTTCCAGCCCTTCGCCGCGGCCACGATGTCGGAAACCGCCGTCTCGTCGACGAGCTTGTGCTCCTTCGCGAGCCGGAGGATGCCGGGGTTGCGGTTCTTGAGCGTCGCGTAGACGGCTCCGCCGCTCCGCTGGACCGCCTCGGCGATCGCGTGCTCGCGCGCGCCGCCGCCGACGACGAGGACCTTCTCGCTCAACGGCGGGCCCCCATGAGCTCGCTCACGCGCACGAGGGGGAGAAGCTTGACGTTCGCGTCGCCGAGGAGCTTCTCGGCGCCGGATTCGCGGTCGACGACCACGACGGCGAGGTCGACGACGGCGCCCGCCTCGCGCAGGACCTTGACGGCTTCGAGGCTCGATCCGCCCGAGGTGGTGACGTCCTCGACGAGGAGCACGCGGAGGCCCGACCTGACCTCGCCCTCGATGCGCGAGCCCGTGCCGTGGGCTTTCGCCTGCTTGCGGACGATGAGGATGGGTTTGTCCGCGGCAAGGCCGGCCGCGACGGCGATGGGCACCGCGCCGAGCTCCATCCCGGCGACGGCGTCGTACGGCCGCGCGAGGGGGGCGATGCGCTCGCCGATCGCCCGGAGCACCGACGGGCTGCCGCTCGCCTTCTTGATGTCGACGTAATAGCTGGAGCGGGCGCCCGACGCGAGGACGAAGTCGCCGAACTTGACGGCCCCGCAGGCGAGGATGTGTTCCCGGAGATCCAACGTGCCCACCTCGGCCGTCGCTGAAGCCACGAAGGTCCGATAAACCTTCTCCGGGTCGGCCCCTTACCAGGGCACGTCCTTCTTGCCGAGCTTGTATCCGACGATGTTCACGAGAAGATGGAGGCCGGGCGTCAGGATGACGAGGGCGACGATCCGCTCGAGGGTGAATCGCTCCGAGAACCAGGCCCCGTTCCCGCCCGCAAGCCCCCAGAGGGCCGAGGCCGCGGCCGCGAAGAGGAGCCCTCCCGCGACGAAATCGAGCTGGTCGAAACCGGGCCACCGGGCGCCCCGGTCGCGGCCGCTGCGCCGTTTGAAGAACGACTTGACGGCGTCGCCCACGAGCGCGCCGAATCCGATGACGTACGCGAAGACGAACGTCTCGGCGGCGCTTCCCCACCCGACGAGGCCCGCGGCGCGGCCGGCTTCCGACGGCGGCACGACGCTGAGGCCGAGGACGATCGCGCTTGCGACGAGCGGTCCGAGGAAAAGACCGCGCCACGTCTTCCCGTCGCCGAGGATCCGGCGGCCGTCCCTCCAGACCCGCCCGCCGTCGATCGGGGGCGGCCCGCCGACGAAGACGGGCGCCATGTTCGCGAGGAAGGCCGGGAGGAAGAGCCAGAGCGCGGTGAGGACGATCGCTCCGATCTCGCCCGCCGTGGCCATCGCGCCCGCATGCGGCGAGCCTCACAAAGCCCTTTTGCCCTCACGCGAGAGGCGACCCGAGCGCGAAGGCCGCGCCGATCATCGCGGCGTAGGCGCCGAGGGGGACGAACAGGTTGTCCTCGACGCGCGGGAGCGTCTCGATGAGCGCGCCCGCGAGCGCGCCGAGCGCGACGACCCCGTGCATCGCGGGCGGCATGACCTCGAGGCGAACGGTGTAGGCGATGGACGCGAGGAGCGCGGCCGCCACGTAGGACGCGACGAAGCCCGCGAGCGTCCCCTCGAAGCTCTTGCGCGAATTCCACGGAAGCATCCGCCGGCCGTAGGCCACCCCGATGAGGGCGCTCGCCGCGTCGCCGACCCCCAGGATGCCGAAGGCGGCGAACGCGTACGCCTTCGAGAAACCCGCCCACGTGTTCGCGGTCCCGATCACGATGAGCGCCACGAGGAAGAGGATGGGCGGCCACGGGAAACTCTCGTGCGGGCGCCGCGTGACCTCGAGGGCCGTCGCGACGGGCTTGTGGAGGAAGGCCGGAAGGCCCGACGCGATGCGGCGCCGCTCGGCGACGTGCACGACCACAATGAGAGCCATGATCGCGAGCGCGAAGAGGAGCGCCGCCTCGAAGGGAAGGAGCAGGAAGACCGGGACCGCCACGATCGCGCCGAATACGTGGATGGCCTTCCGTCGCGCCTCGAACGCGACGCGCGGGCTCGCGAGCCGTTCGCGGGCGTCCGCGGCGCCGGCCATCGCGTTGGCGAGCCAGGTCTCCCACGGATTCTGCACGGTCCGCCACGGGAGCGCGCGGACTTCAAGCTGCCGGACCTTCACGTCCAGCGGCGCGACCACGCCGCGAGCGCCTCGAGCACGGGCGCGAGGTCGCACGCGGCGGGCGTCAACCGGTACTCGACGCGCGCCAGGGCCCCGTCTGCGCGACGTCGCTCGACGAGGCCGCGCCTTTCGAGGTCGGCGAGCGCGGAGGCGAGCACCTTCGCGGTGACGCCGGGCATCGCGCGCTTGAGGGCGTTGAATCCGAGCGGAGCCTCGGCAAGGGCCCTGAGCGCGGCGGCCCGCCACTTGCGGCCGAGCACGTCGCTTGCGACGTCGAGCGAGGGTCTTCGCGGGGCGGCGTCGAGCAAGCGCGTGCGCTCGCGCCCGCCTCCGACTTGTACGTTGGCCGAGTGGCGCGACACCTTCTAATAGGGTGCCGCGCGAAGGTCGCGCGTGGCGCTCGACACGCCTTCCCGTCGTCCCGCCTTCGACGCGGACGCCGTGCGCCGCTCGGCGCGGGCGAGGGCCGAAGCCATCCTCTCGGCCCAGCTCGCCGGCGGCGAGCGCATCGTCCGCGAGCGGTGGGCCGCGGACCTTCTCGCGCGCATGGAGGCGATCGGTCGGCACGTCTCGCGCGACGACCTCGTGCGGCGGTTTTACGGACGCACGGAGGCCCACGCGGACCGTCTCCTCGGGGAGGCGCGGTATCTGGAATTCGCGCGCGAGGGCGCGTCCCCCGGCAAACGTTAAGGAGGCCGACGGGCTAGGCGCCGCGTGGCGGGCCCCCTGCTTGTCGACGGGTACGGCCGCGGCGTCACCGACGTTCGCGTGTCGCTCACGAACCGCTGCAACTTCGCGTGCGTCTACTGCCACAACGAGGGCCTCGGGGACACGCTCGGACCCCGCGACCCGAGCCCCGACGAGATGACGGCGGACGAGGTCGTTCGTCTGCTCACGATCGCGCGGGAATTCGGCATCGTGAACGTCAAGCTCACGGGCGGGGAGCCGATGCTCCGACGCGACCTCGAGTCGATCGTCGCGAGGGTGGCGACCTTCATGGAGGTGTCGCTCACGACCAACGGCACGCTTCTTGCGAGCCGCGCCCGCGCCCTCGCGGACGCGGGCCTCGCCCGCGTGAACGTCAGCCTCGACACGCTCGACCCCGATCATTTCAGGCGCCTGCGACGCGGCTCCATCGAGCCGGTCCTCGACGGCCTCGAGGCGGCCCTCGCCGCCGGCCTCGCGCCCGTCAAGGTGAACGCCGTCGTGATGGACGACACGCTCGATGCGCTCCCGTCGCTCCTCGATTTCGTCGCCTCGCGCGACGGCCTCGAGCTTCAGCTCATCGAGCTCATGCCCGAGATCCGGCACGACCTCGCGGGCGCGCGCGCCGACATGGCGAAGGTCAAGGCGTGGCTCGCGGGCCGGGCCGACCGCGTGGAGGTCCGCGCGATGCACCATCGCCGGATCTACCGCGTCGGCCACGCGAAAGTGGAGGTCGTGGACCCGGTCGGCAACGCCGAGTTCTGCGCGCACTGCAGCCGCATCCGCATCACGCACGACGGCCGGCTGAAGGGGTGCCTGAACCGGCTCGACGACACCGTGCCCACGCGCGGCCTCGACGACGAGGGCGTGCGCGCCGCGTACAGGTCCGTGGTGCGCGATCGCGTCCCGTACTACGTCGCCGACGCGCGCTCGGGGCGCGCGTTTGCGCCCGCCGCGGGCGCGTCGGCACTGTACAAGGCGCTCCGCAGACCGTCCGCGACCTCGCCGGAGAGCCCTCTTGCCCCGCCTTGACCCGTCCCGGAGCGGACCTCCTGCGTCCCTCGCGCAACGGGCCTCCTCCTCTGAGCCGCTTTGTAAGAAAAACAAACCTTAAGACATCGAACCGCCCCTGTTGGCTCGACGAGCCCCGCCCGGTGCTCGTCGCACCGGCACACGAACGGGGCAGGCTCCTGTTCTTGTTCCTGCGACGTCCCTTACCCAGGGGTCCAGGCGGGGTTCGAGGTGAACGGATGAAGACGATCCTGATCGTGGAGACGACGAAGGGCCGCGACCGACTCCTCGCCGCTGCGGAGCAGAACCTCAGCGAGGGAGAGGCCATCGTCAAGATCACGGACACGATCAGCCTCGAAAGCTCGACGCTCACGGTCCCGACGGACGCGCGCGCCGAGGTCATCGCGCGCGAGCCCCCGAAGCTCCTGCCGGGCGGCGTGACGGCGCTCATCTCCTACGTCAAGCTCCCCGCCGGCGCCCTCACGGCGGTCGAGTACCGCATGGAGAAGACGAACGTGACGGCGACCCGTGACGTGAACCTCCGCGCCGAGCGGATCGGGAAGCAGAAGAAGGCCTCCGAGCCTTCGGCGTGATCATCCCGATCACACGGCCACAATCCTTTTCCACGCGACCCTCCGCGAGGATCGCGTGCTCGAACTCACTCCGGCCGACGTGAGTCGCCTGCCCTCGGTGTTCCGGGGGCGCACGGCGAGCCTCGCCGGCATCCTCCTCGGGTGCGACGTCGTGGACGCCCGTCACACGCGGGTCGGTCGCGTCGTCGCGCTCCTCGTCGACCGCGGAGAGATCGTCGCCCTGCGCGTCGACCCGGACGGAAACTTCGGCCCGATGCTCGAGGTGCGGCTCGACGACGTGGCGGAGGTCGAGCCCGGCCGGATCGTCCTCGCGGCGGACCTCGAGGATCTCGCGCCCTCATGAGAAAGCTTGACGCCCGCCGCCGCGCCTCGCGGAGCGTGCGTTTCGACGTCGCCTGCCTCCAGACCGAGCACCGCGCCACCGTCGAGGCGACCCTCGCGGGCGTCGCGGATCTCGCGCGCGCGGCGACCCGCGATCCGGCGGGTCCCCCGCGCCTCATCGCGCTCCCCGAATACTTTTTCGTCCCCCGGGGCCACGCCGAGGGGGAGTCGCCGCGCCGGACCGTTCCGGAGGCCGAGCGGTTCGTCGCCGATCTCTCCCGCGACCTCGGCTGCGCCGTCGCCGGCACGACCCTCGTGGAAAGCGGCGCCGCGTTGAACAACCGGGGCATCGTGTACGACCATGGCCGCCTCGTCGGCGCTCAGACGAAGATCCACCCGATGCCGCGCGAGGCGGCGAACGGCATCGTGGGCGGCGATCGCCTCGCGACCTTCGAGGTCGCAGGCCGGAGAGCAGGCATCCTCGTCTGCGCGGACGTCCTCTATCCGGAAGCGGCGCGCGTCCTCGCCCTCGATGGCGCCGAGATCCTCCTCGTCCCCGTGATGAGCCCGCACCTCGAGCCCGACCCCACGCGCGAGGCGCGCGAGGCCCTGTTCGTCGCGCGCGCGTACGACGCGGGCGCGTTCGTGCTCAAGGCGGGCGGCTTCTCGAGGGTCGACCCGGCCGTCGCGGGGCGGAGCTTCATCGCGGCGCCGTGGGGGATCCTCGCGCGCTACGGAGATCCTTTCGAGCCCGCGATCGTCCGGGCCACCCTCGACTTCGACCTCCTCGCGAGGTTCCGCACGCGCTCGCGCGGGCTTGTCGACCGTCGCCCGGAGGTCTACGCGGACCTCAGCCGCGCTCCCGCGCGATCCAAGGAGGAAACGATATAGGCCGGCCCGCATCCTTCCTTGTCTCATGGCGTCCATCGCGGACGTGATCCAGTACGGCGTCAACGGCGTCGCGCTCGGATCCGTGATCGCGCTCGCCGCCATCGGCCTCACGCTCATCTACGGCATCCTCAATCTCGCGAATTTCGCGCACGGGGATCTCCTCGCGGTCGGAGCGTACGGAGCCTTCTTCTTCTCCGTCTCGGTCCCGCCCGTCGAAGCCGCCTTTTGGGCCCTCGGCCTCGCCGTCGTCCTCGCCGCCGTCGGCGTCGCGGGGCTGCTCGCGCCCCCAACGCGCGGGCGATCCGCGGGATCATGGCGCGCCGGCCTCCTCGAGCCCTCGGAGGCGCGCGCCGCCGTCGTGGGCGCGGCGGCGCTCGCAGCCGCCGTCCTCGGTCTGTCCCTTCCCGCGCGCGGCCTCGCGCTGCCCGCCCTCGCGGGCGCCCTCGCCCTCGGGGCGGCCGCCCTGGTCGTCGCCCGCCGCCGCACGGCGCGCGGCCGCGGGTCCGACGTCGCGTGGGCCCTCGGAGGAGGCGGGACGGCCCTCGCCGCCTGGGCGCTCGCCTCGCCGTTCTTCCTCGCGGCCGCGCTGGGCGCCGCCGCGGCCGTCGTGGTCGCCGTCCTCTTCGAGGCCGTCGTCTGGCGCCCCCTCAGGGCCCGCCGCGCGACCATCCTCACGCTCCTCATCGTGAGCATCGGCGTCGCCTTCATCGTGCGGAACGCGATCGCCATCCGCTTCGGATCCGATTTCCTGAACTACGCGCGTCCCCTCGAGCTGCCGTGGCGCGTCGGACCGGCGATCTTCACCGTCGACCAGGCGACGACGCTCGTTGTCGCCGCCGCGGCCATCGCGGGCGTGCACGCGTTCCTCGCCTTCACGCGCACCGGCAAAGCGCTCCGCGCCCTCGCCGACAACCCCGACCTCGCGCGCCTTTCCGGCATGGACGTGAACCGCCTGGTGGTCGCGCTCTGGATCCTCGCCGCCGGCCTCGCGGGCCTCGCGGGCGCGCTCCTTCCCCTGAACAACTTCGCCGTGAGCCCCGGCGTCGGATTCACGCTGCTCCTCACCCTCTTCGCGGCGGTCATCCTCGGAGGCATCGGAAGCGCCTACGGCGCGATGGCGGGCGGCCTCGTGATCGGCGTCGTCATGGAGCTCGTCGCGGGGCTCGCCTCGCCCGACTACAAGTTCGCGGCGAGCTTCGCGGTGCTGATCCTCGTCCTCCTCGTCCGGCCGCAGGGCATCCTCGGGGGGCGGGCGACGTGAAGCTTCCCGCGCTCTCCCGGGACGGGCGCGAGTGGGCCGTCGTCGCGGCGCTCGCCTCGGGCGTCTTCCTCCTCCTGACCCTCATCTCCGCGCGCAACGGCTCCGTTTCGGGAGAATTCCTCGTCGGCGTCGCGCTCACGATGGCGCTCTTCGCGCTCCTCGCCCTCGGCCTCTCGCTGCAGTTCGGCCTCGCGGGACTCATCAACTTCGGCCACATCGGCTTCGCGGCGATCGGCGCCTACGGCGTGGGGCTCGCGCATCTCAACGGGTGGCCGTGGTTCGCGGGGGTCGCCCTCGGCCTTCTCGGCGCCGTCGCCCTCGCCATCGTCGTCGGCATCCCGACCCTGCGCCTGCGGGAGGACTATCTCGCGATCGCGACGATCGGCGTCGCCGAGATCGTTCGGACGATCGCGCTCTCCGAGGTCTGGCTCACGCGCGGACCGTTCGGCATCTACAGCTTCCCGCTTCCGGGCCGAGACTTCGCGACAAGCGGGCCGTGGGCGGCCCTCGCGGCCTCCCTCGGCGTCGTGCCCTACTCGCCGTTCTTCGTGGCCGTCCTCGCGCTCGTTCTCTTCGGCGTCCTGTACTGGACGTTCTCGCGGCTCGCGCGCTCGCCGTGGGGCCGCGTCCTGCGAGCGATCCGCGAGGACGAGGACGTGGCCGGCGCGGTCGGGAAGAACCCGTTCCGGTTCAAGCTCCAGGCGCTCGCGCTCGGCGCGGTGCCGGCGGCGCTCTACGGCATGCTCTACGCGTGGGCCTTCGCGCAGATCATTCCCGCGTTGTTCGTCCCCCTCGTCACGTTCTACGCGTGGACCATCGTGGTCGTCGGCGGCGTGACGACCCTCCGCGGCGCCCTCGCGGGCTCGATCGCCTTCTGGGGCCTCACGGCCTTCGCGCGGGTGCTCCGGCTCGAGACGATCCCCGTCGTGGGCGGTCCCCTGGAGAGCGTCGTGGGTTTCCTCACCCGTCCCGGTCCCGGGCAGGAGCTCCTCATCGGCGTGCTCCTCGTCCTCGTCATGCTGCACCGTCCGCAAGGCATCGTCGGCCGTAGGGAGGAGCTTCGCTTTGGCCGCTGAGGCGATCCTCGAGGCGAAGGGGCTGCGCAAGGCGTTCGGCGGCGCGGTCGCGGTCGCCGATATGGACGTCGCGGTCGCGCCCGGCGAGATCGTGGGTCTCATCGGACCGAACGGGGCCGGCAAGACGACGCTCTTCAATCTCGTCGCCGGCGCGCTCGAGCCGGACGGGGGGCGCGTGACGCTCGCGGGCGAGGACGTGACGGGCCTTCCCGCGCACGCGCTCGCGAAGCGCGGGCTCGCGCGCACCTTCCAGCTCTCCCGGGCGCTCAACCGGATGAGCGTGCTCGACAACGTGGCGCTCGCGGCGCCCGACCAGCCGGGCGAACGCCTCGCGGTGGCGATCACCCCGTTCTGGAGGAAACGCGAGGAGGCGGTCGAAGACCGCGCGCGGGAGGTGCTCGATTTCGTGGGCCTCTCCGCCAAGCTCGACGATTACGCGGGAAGCCTGTCCGGCGGCCAGAAGAAGCTTCTCGAGATCGCGCGCGCCCTCATGCTCGAACCGAAGGTGCTCCTTCTCGACGAGCCGATGGCGGGCGTGAATCCGACCCTCGCGAAAGGCATCATGGAGCGCATCCGCGCGATCCGCGACGAGCGCGGCGCCGCGATCCTCATCGTGGAGCACGACATCGAGTCCATCATGGCGAACTCCGATCGCGTGATCGTCATGGCGGAGGGCACGACGCTCGCCGCGGGCGATCCCGAGACCGTGCGGAACGATCCGCGCGTCATCGAGGCCTATCTCGGGGGCCGCGAGCCGTGAGCGTCCTCGTCGCCGAGAGCGTCGTCGCGGGCTACGATGAGGCCGTCATCCTCCATGGCGCGAGCGTGAGCATCCGCCGGGGAGAGGTCGTCACCATCATCGGGCCGAACGGCGCCGGGAAGAGCACCCTCCTCAAGGCCATCGTCGGCCTCATTCCGCTGCGGGAAGGCCGCGTCGCGCTCGAAGGCGAGGACCTCGCGGGCCGACCGCCGCACGCGATCGTCCGCGCGGGCGTCGGCTACGTGCCGCAGGTCGCGAACGTGTTCCCCAACCTCACGGTCCGCGAGAATCTCGAGATGGGAGCGTTCACGCTCGAAGACGGCGTCGACGACGCGCTCGAGCGCGTCTACGGGCTCTTCCCCCTCTGTCGGGAGCGAGGCGGGGAGAAGGTGGGCCGACTCTCGGGCGGTCAGCGCCAGATGGTCGCGATCGGACGCGCCCTCATGCTTGCGCCCCGTGTGCTGCTTCTCGACGAGCCGTCCGCGGGCCTCGCGCCCACGCTCCAGAACGAGGTGTTTCGCCACATCCGCGGCATCGCGGACGCGGGCACGCCGGTCCTCCTCGTCGAGCAGAACGCCCGGAAGGCCCTCGCGATGAGCGACCGCGGTCTCGTCCTCGACATGGGCCGCAACCGCTTCGAGGGTCGCGGGCCCGAAGTCCTCGCGAACCCGGACGTCGCGAAGCTCTATCTCGGCGGAAAATAGGAGGAGGGGGGCTTCCGCCCCCCGCCCGCGGCCTAGGGTCGCACGTCGCTGCGCACCGTCGTGATGGCGCCGTCGGGTCCGACCTGCCAGACCGAGTAGACGCCCTCCTTCGGATCGCCGCGGGTGTCGAAGTCGAAGTCGTGCGCGGCGCCCTGATAGTTGATGCCGCACCCGGCCTTCGCGGAGTTCAGCGCGAGAACGGCGTTCGAGCCGCTCACCGCGACGTCGGCGGGCCCGTCCCGGTTCACGACCTTGAGGACGTTGTCCTTGATGCCGCTCCCGGTGTTCGCGCCCGCGCATTGCGCCGCGAGCGCGATGATCCAGGTCGCGTCGTAGCTTTCGGCCGCGAAGAGGCCGGGGGCCCGGCCGTGCTTCTCGTGGAAGGTGCGGTTGAAGTGCTCGAAACCCGGCGAGGCGACGCCCGTGGGGGCCGTGCCCTTGAGACCCGCGAGCACGAACTTGCCGTCCGAGGTCTTTCCGACGCCCGTCACGAAGGCGGGGGCCCGCACGCCCTCGCTGAAGAAGAACACGCTCTTCCCCATCGCGCCGCGCTGGAAGGCCTCCTTCATGAGGGGAACGCCCTCCTGGGGATAGCCGACGAGGACGATCGCGTCCGCGTTCGCGGAGGCGGCTTTCTGGACCTCGGAGCTGAACGTCTGCGCGTTGGCCGGGAACTTGACGGTCTCCGCCTTGATCGTGCCGCCCAGGCTCTTGAACGTCTCCTCGAACACGCGCGAGAGGCCCACGCCGTAGTCGTTGTTGACGGCGATCAGCACGGCCGAGCGGCATCCGTCCTGGTAGACCGTCTGCGCGAGGACCTTGCCCTGGAGGGCGTCCGAAGGCGGAATGCGGAGGAAGTAGCCGCCGTTGTCGCGGTCGAGCGTGAGCGTGGGGCTCGTCGACGCGGGCGTCACGACCATCACGTTGTTGTTCTTCGCCGCCTCGAGGATCGAGCCCGTCACGGCGGAACCCGCCGCGCCGACGACGCCCGAGACCTTTTCCGAGACGAGGCGCTGGAAGGCCTGCGGCGCGGTCGCGGCGTTGCTCTGGCTGTCCTCCTTCACGACGCGGACCTGCTGACCGTTCACGCCGCCCGCGCGGTTGATCTCGTCGACCGCCATCTCGACCGCGCGCTCCATGTCGCCGCCGTAGGCTTCGAGGCTCCCCGTGAGCGGCACGAGGGTGCCGATCACGAGCCCGCCGGACGGTTGCGCCGCCTCTCCGACTTCGCTCCCGATCGCGGAGGGAGCGGACGCGGCTTCGCGGAGCAGGCCTGCGCCCGCCCCGGAGAAGGTCGCGGCGCTCGTTCCGCCGCACTGGGTCTTGATGCCGCCGGCGCCGTCGCCGCCCTCCTGCTGGACGCAGCCCGCGAGGAAGCCGGACGCGAGAACGACCGCGACGACCAGGGACCATGACGCGTGATGTTTCATCGTTTTCCCCCTTGATGACGCCCAGAAACCCGTCGCGCGACCCTTAATGGTTTCTTCTTGGAGGGATCCCTGGCCCGTCAGGCCCGCTTCCAGAGGAGCGCGCCGCGCTCGAGGACGGGCGCGAGCCGTCCCCGCCGGGCGAGGGCGGCGACGGTCCCCCGGAAGGACGCCGCGTCGAGGACCCATTGGCCGACCGTTCCGGGGGGCGACGGCCAGCGCGACGCGACGCGCGCGAAGGCCTCCTCGACCCCGCGCGGCGCGTCGAAGGCCTCGAGGGCCGCGGCCTCGGCGGCGTCATAGGCCGCGACGTTCATCGCGACGAGCGCCGAGACGTCCGAAACGCGGCCTCCGTGATAGGCGTGCACGACGTCGTAGCCGAGCCCCGCGACGCGGGCCGCGGAGGCCCGCGCCGCGTCCGGGTCCACCGAGAAGGGCACGGGATGCTTCGCGAGCACGGCTTCGCCGAGAAGCGCGTCCGCGACGAAGAGGACGCCGTCCGCGCCGACCCCGATCTGTCCCGGCGTGTGGCCCGGCAGCGCGTGGACGGTCACGTCGAGGCCGGCGAGCGTCGCGGGTCCCGGCGCGAGCGTCGCGTTTACGGGCGTCTCGGGGCCGCGCAGGAACTTGTTCACGACGTCGGGCGGCGGGGCCGCGGCCCAGAGCGTCCACGGCTCGAGGTCGGGATGCCCGAGGGTGAGGGCGTCCACGGCGGGCGCGAGCACGCGGGCCCCCGTCCGCGCGGCCGCGAAGGCCGCGCCGCCGAAGTGGTCCGCGTGCGCGTGCGTCACGACGACGGCCTCGAGCGCGATTCCGCGCTGCGCGAGGTCGTTCACCATCTTTCGCGCGAGGTTCTCGTCGAGCCCCGCGTCCACCATGAAGGCGCGGCGATCGTTCTCGACGACGGCGACGGACGTCGCGTGGTCGACGCACCAGGCGCGGTCCGAGAGCGCGACCCGCTTCAACGCCACGCGGGCGCCCCTCCGACCGGCGGACGGATCGGGAGCGGGAGCGTCGCGTCGGGCGGCAGGACGTCCACCGAGGCCGCGCGGATGATGAACGCGAGCGGGTCGCCGAAGAGGCGGTGCTTCTCGTTGCCGGCGCGCGTGTAGGCGTCCTCGGGCGCGATGCGGACGGCGCGGACGTGGCCGGCCTTGAGGCCGGGGAGCGCGGCGTCGAAGCCCGGAATGACGTTCACGTAACCCGACCGGTTGTACGGCTCCGGCGGACGTTTCCCGCGCTCGCCGCCCACATACACCTTGAGCGGCTCGTAGTCGGCGGGCTCGTCCGGGGAAAGGTCCACGTCGGGCGCGGCCCCGCCGTCGACCACCGCCTTCCAGTTCGTGTAGAAGATGGTCCCGTTCGGCCAGACGCCCACCGTGTGGAGCTGCATCCCGACGCCCTTGCGCGCGGCTTCGCCCGGGGCCTTCTCGACGATGGCGTGGAGCGTCACGCGCGCGCCGCCCACGGAGACGACGAAGGGCGTGTGGCCGTGGCGCGCGTCGATGGGCGGCTGGGCCGTGAGGAAGAGCGCGCGCGCCTCGCCGCCTTCGAGCGCGAAGCGGGCCTCCTCGGCCGCAAGCCGCCAGCCCGAGGGCGTGTCGGGGAAGGTCACGTCGTAGGACTGCCGGACGGTCGCCGCGTTCGCGACGTAGAGCCCGAACGAGGCGACGCCCCCCGGCTCGACGTGCGCGACGTCCACGTACGGGGCGACGCTCCCGTCGCGCTCCACGACAGCCGCGAGACAGCCGGAGAGGGCGACGGCGGCGAGGAGGGCGGCGGCAAGGAGCAAAGCGCGGCGCATACGCTCGGGAAGCGCGTCCCCCGTCAAGAGGCTTTCAGGAGAAACGTTATCCCGCGCCCGGCCGGTCGCGTCGCATGCGCCGCGCCGCGGTCCTGCTCGCGCTTGCCATCCTCCTGCCGGCCGGCGCCGCGACGACGCCCTCAGCAGTCATCTCGACCGCGGACTTCGCCTTCTCGCCAAAGATCGTCCTTCTCGCGGGCACGGGCGAGGTCGTGCGCTGGACGAACCCGAACGCGACCGTGAACCACACCGTCACGAGCGAAGCGTGGCCGCGCCATTTCGACGCCGGCGTCGGGCGGCTCGCGTCGACCGACCTCGCGTTTGCGACCGCCGGCACGTACCCGTACCTCTGCCGCCTCCATCCGGTCATGAAGGGCACGATCGTGGTCGGTCCCAACAGCGCGCCCGCGGTCGCGACGACGTTCGACAACTCCACGCCCCTTGCGGGCATCGTGCGTCTCGAAGGGACGGCCCCCGACGCCGAGGGCCCGAACGCGTGGGTGCGCATCTTCCTCGCGAACCGGGGCGTCGTGCAGGGATACGGGATCCAGACCAACGCGTCGAGCGGGTGGGCGTGGAGCTTCGACCTCGACACGCGGACCTTCCACAATGGCAAGACCAGCCTCCGGATCCAGGCCACCGACGGCCACCTTGGATCCGAGGTCCGCCTGAACGTCACGCTCGCGAATCCTCTCCACAAGGACATCGCGATCACGAACGTCACCCACGTGCAGGAGGCGACCCAGGTGCGGGTGAACGCGCAGGTCTCGAACCGCGGCAACGCGCCGACGGGCGTGTTCACCGCGACCTTCAGCTACCGCGTCGACGACGAGGACCGCGTCTTCCGCTCCGTATGGCCCCTTTCGCTTGCGGGCCATTCCATGATGCCGCTCACCGCGACGCTCGACGCCAAGGGCAAGATCGGCACGTTCGTCGTGAGCGTCGTCGGCGATCCCGCGAACGCCGTCGCGGAGTCCGACGAAACGAACAACCGCGGCGAGACCACCTTCACGCTCCTCCTCGCGGGGCCGCCGACCGACTTGCTGGAAAGATGAGTCACATCCGGCGAATGCGGGCGACGCGCTCGTCGAGGGGCGGGTGGCTCGAGAGCACGCTCGAGAGATCCATCCTCCGCCACGGGTTCGAGATGTAGAGCCCCGCGACCGTCTTCGACCCCGGCGGCTCGCCCGCGACATCCCCCTTGATCTTGAGGAGCGCCCGCGCGAGACCCTCCGGATTGCGCGTGAGGCGCACGCCCGTCGCGTCCGCGAGGTATTCGCGGCGGCGCGACAGCATGAGGTGGACGAGGCGCGAGAAGACGGGCGCGAGCACGATGAGGACGAGCGCGACGATGATGAGCGGTCCGGCTCCACCGCCGCGGCCGCCCCCGCGCCGCCCGCCGCCGAACCACAAGGCCCGGATCGCGATCTCGGAGAGCATCGCGATCGCGCCCACGACCGCGACCGTGACCGTCGCGAGGCGGACGTCGTAGTTCAGGATGTGCGACATCTCGTGGCCGATCACGCCCTCGAGCTCCTCCTGGTCGAGCTTGCGGAGCGCGCCCGTGGTGACGCACACGACCGCCTCCTTGGGGTCGCGGCCCGCCGCGAACGCGTTGATGCCGTCGGATTCCTGAACGTAGACGCGCGGGGTCGGGAGGCCCGATGCGATCGCCATCTCCTCGACGCGGTGGAGCAGGAGCTGCTCCTCGCGGACGGCCGGGTTGGCGGGCCGCGCCCGAGCGGCGCGGATCACCAAATCGACGCTCCGGTTCCACGTGATCGCGAGGTAGATCCCGACGACGAGGAGCGTGCCGACGCCCGTGAACACGGGCGGCGCGTCGAGCAGGAGCCCGAGGGCGAAGACGAGCGCGAAGAGGATCGCCCCCATGAGCCCGACGACGAGCACCGTCTGGCGCCGGTTGTGCGCGATCTGGTCCGCGAAGCTCCACTTCGGCTGCCGGGTCGCCATCGTCATCCGAAGGACACGCGGGGCGTCTCGCGGGCGGCGGGCTCGATCTCGAGCATCTTCTTCTCCGCGCGGCCCATGGGGCCCGCCACGAAGCGGCTCGGGATGGTCTCGACGGTGTTGTTGTATTCCAGCACCGAGTCGTTGTAGTGCTGCCGCGCGAAGCTCACCTTGTTCTCGGTGTGCGTCAGCTCGTCCTGCAGGCGCAGGAAGTTCTGGTTCGCCTTGAGGTCGGGGTATGCCTCGGCGACCGCGAAGAGCGACTTGAGCGCGCCCGTGAGAAGATTGTCGGCGGCGTTCGCCTCCTCGCGCGAGCCCGCGGACATGAGCGCGGCGCGCGCGCGGGTGACGTTCTCGAGGACGGTCTTCTCGTGCGACGCGTAGCCCTTCACGGTCTCGACGAGGTTGGGGATGAGATCCGCGCGCCGTTTCAGCTGCACGTCGATCTGGCCCCAGGCGTTGTCGATGCGGTTCTCGAGCGTGATGATCTTGTTGTAGATCGCGACGATCCACGCGACGAGGAGGACCACGATCGCGAGCGGGATCACGACGAGGTGGAACGACATGCGCGACGGGAAGCCGCGCGCGAGGGGAAAGAGGTTTTGGCGCTATCCCTTGCCCGCGGGAAGGCGGTCGAAGAGGTCCTCGGACGCGGAGTATGGGTCCGTCTCCCGCCGCGCGATCGCGCGCGCGAGGTCCGCGAAGGCGCGCTTGCCGTCGCGGCCGCCGAGCACCATCGTCTCGACGCGCTCCTTGAGCGCCTCGAGCAGCTCGTGCTGGCCCTGCTCCGCGCGGCGCGACTCGAGGCGGCCCTCCCCGTCGAGCCAGGCGCGGTGCTCGGCGATCGCCTTCACGAGGTCCGCCACGCCCTCGCCCCTCGAGGCCACCGTCTTCACGACGGGCGCGTTCCAGCCCGCGGTCATGCCGATCTCGAGCCACGTCGCGAGCTCCGCGACGGTCTTGTCCGCGTCCTCGCGGTCGGCCTTGTTCACGACGAAGAGATCCGCGATCTCCATGAGCCCGGCCTTGATGTTCTGGATCTCGTCGCCGAGGCCCGGCACCGCGACCACGATGACCGAATCCGCGAGGCGAACGACGTCCACCTCGCCTTGCCCGACGCCGACGGTCTCGACGATGACGACGTCCTTGCCGGAGGCGTCGAGGATGCGGACCGCGTCGACGGCCGCGCGCGCGAGACCGCCGAGGTGGCCGCGGCTCCCCATGCTGCGGATGAAGACGCCGGGATCCGTCGCGCGGGACTGCATCCGGACGCGGTCGCCGAGGAGGGCGCCCCCCGTGAAGGGCGAGGTCGGATCGACCGCGACGACGCCCACCGTCGCGCCGGCCTTGCGGTACACGCCGACGAGCTGGTCGACGAGCGTGGACTTGCCGGACCCCGGCGGGCCCGTGACGCCGACGACGTGCGCGCGCCCCGTGCGCGCGTAGACGCGTTTCAGGATCTCGCGGCCGGCCGGGTCGCGGTCCTCCGCGAGGCTGATCGCGCGCGCGACGGCGAGACGGTCGCCCGCGAGGAGGCGCTCGGCGAGGTCCGCGGCGCTCATGGCGTCACGCGGCGACGCGGCTCCGCGCGTGCGCGCGGATGTACGCGATGATGTCGTCGGTCGGCGTGCCGGGGCCGAAGACCTCGGCGATGCCTTCCTTCTTGAGCGCCGCGCCGTCGTCGGGCGGGATGATGCCGCCGCCCAGGATGAGGACGTCGCGGGCGCCCGCGCCGTGGATGAGCTTCACGATGCGCGGGAAGAGCGTCATGTGGGCGCCCGAAAGGCACGAGAGCGCGACGACGTCGGCGTCCTCCTGGATCGTCGCCTCGGCGACCTGCTCGGGCGTCTGGCGGAGGCCCGTGTAGACGACCTCCATGCCGGCGTCGCGGAGGGCGCGCGCGATGACCTTCGCGCCGCGGTCGTGGCCGTCGAGGCCGGGCTTGGCGACGAGGACGCGGATGCGCTTCTCGGGGGCCATGCGGCGCCACCCGAGTCGCGGCCTATAAGGATTTGCGCCCGCGCGCGAGGAGCGCCACGCCGACGAGGGCCAGGGCGAGGGCCGCGGCCTCGAAGCCGGGGAGGCGGAGGGCCGGATTGGGCGTCGTGGTGGGGGGCGTGGCCGGCGTCTGCC
>DATLGO010000068.1 GCA_035540375.1 Candidatus Thermoplasmatota archaeon | reverse complement strand
GCCCCCGGGACGCCGCCCCTCGCCCTCGCGCTCGAAGCCCCCGCCTCGATTCCCGTCGGCGTCGCCCAGGCCCTCCGGCTGGACATCCACCGCCCCGCGGGCTCGCCGCCGCTTCCGGAGCGCCTGCGCCTCGCCTACGAGGCCGACGACGGCGGACGGGTCGAGGGACCGGCCGAAATCCTCCTCGCCCCCCTCGACCGCTGCGAGGGTCGCGCCGAGACGCCCTGCGCGCGCGCGACGCTCACCTACGCTCCGGCAAGCGCGGGCGCGCGGACCCTCCGCGTTCGCGCCGAGGGCCTCGTCTCAAGCCGGGACGCCGCCTTCCCGCTCGCCGTGGCGCGCGACCCCCTCCGCCTCGACGGGGTCGGCGTGGGCCCGCCCCCCGAAGGGTCCCCCGGCGGCAGCCGCGCGGTCCATTGGCGCGCGGCCACCACGTTCCTCTCGGAAGCCCCCGCGAACCTGACGCTGCGCGCCTCCTGGTCGGCGCCCGGTTTCCCGCCCGTCGCCTGGGAGGAGGCGGCGGGCGACCTCCGCGCGACCCGCGCGGGCGTCGACGTCGTCCTCCCGTTCGCCCCGCGCTGGGCCGCGGGCAACTACACCCTCACGCTCGTCGCGCGCGGCCCCGACGCGGAGGGCGCGTCCCCGCCGCTCGTCTTCGAGCACGCGCCCGCGCCGGCCCCGGCGCGCGCCGCCGCCCCCGTCGAGGCGGAGGTGGAGGACCGGCCCGGAACGATCGCGCTCACGAGCGACTCCGTGAACGCGGACGGCAAGCTCAAGGCGCCCGGCGAAGCCGTGGTCACGCGCGCGACCGTGTCGGATCCCAACGGGCTCGCGGACCTCGTCGCGGTCGTGGTCCGCGTCGACCGGCTCGGGGGCGGCCGCACGACGATCCACGAGGACCGCATCCCGCTCGATCCCGCGCGCACGAAGGCAAGCGTGGAGCATCGCTTCGCGCTCGCGCCGCTTCGCGAGGGGACGTACGCGTTGAACCTCAGCGCCGAGCGAGGACGCGCCTCGACCGCCGAGCGGACGTTCGTCATCACGAACGCGAAGCCGACGCTCGCGGCGAGCGCGCTCGACCCGCCGCGCGCCTTCCCCGCCGCGGCCGTCCCCCTCGCCGGGAACCTCACGCTCGCGGACCGCAACTTCGGATCGGGTCCGCTGGATCCCGAACCCGCGAGCGCCTTCCGGCTCCTGAGCGTCAAGCTCTATCGCGCCTCGACGCTCGTCACGGATCCGGCCTGGCAGCTCTCGCTTGGCGACGCGCCCGCGCACGCGGGACGCGCCGTCCTCGACCTCGCGAACGCCACGCGCGCCGGCCCCTGGCCCGCGTCCGAGGCGGATGGGGCGGGCCGCCTCACGGTGCCGTTCTCGCTCGTGGTGCCGGCGAACGCCGCGGCGGGCGATCACCATCTTTCCGTCTACCACGCCTCGACGCCGACGGAGACGCCCGCGCTCCTCGGAACCGTCGGCTTCGTCGTCGAACCGCTTCCCGCCGTGAAGACGCTCGTCGTCGAGCCATCGACCTTCCTTCCCGGCGCGTCCGTGCGCGTCGCAGGCACCGTCGAGGCGGGGGCGCGGCTCGACGGCGTCCGCCTCGTCTGGACGGGCCCGGAGGGCGATCTCGTACCGCCCCGCGTGATCTCCGTCGAAGGCGGGGCGTTCGCGGCCGACCTCGAGGCCCCCTCGCCCCTTCGCGCGGGGCTCGCGACCACGCTGCGCGCGGAGCCGCTTCCCGGAGGCGCCGCCCGCGCGACCTCGGTCAAGGTCGCGAACGCGCCTCCGACGCTCGCGCTCGCGGCGCGCGCCGACGGCGTCGCGTGGGGCGAAGGCCCCGTGCGCGTCCTTCCGGGCGTCGCGCGCGTCATCGAGGTCGCGCTCGCGGCGCGCGACCCGAACGAGGCGGAGGCGCGCGTCGCGTTCACGGCGACGCTCCTCGACTGGAACGGCGCCGCCGTCGCGGGCGCGGCGCGCCTCGAGGGCGCGTCGAACGCGACGGCGTTCGCGCGCGTCGCGCTCGCGGGCGACCTTGCCGCCGGCCGCTACGTCCTCCGCGCGACGGCGCGGGACGCGCTGGGCGCGACGGGGTCGGCGGACGTCGCGATCGAAGTCGGGGCGTGGGTCTCCGCCGGATTTCCGACGGGCCGCGTGGCCCTCGCGCCCGCGCCCGGCGGCCTCGAGGGCCGCGCGCCCCTCGCGCTCGCGGGGAACGTCCGGGTCGGCGCGGTCCACGTCCTTCTTGCGCCCCTCGCCTCCGAGGATCGCGTGCTCGCGCCGGGCGGGGTCGTCGCGACCCTTCGCGGCGCCGACGGACGTGCGCTTGCGTCGGCGACCGTCGCCGCGAACGCCACGAGCGTCCGCCTCGCGGGGCTCGACCTCGCGCCGGGCGACGTCGCGACCCTCGGCCTCGCGTGGCCGCTTCCGGAGGGCACGCCCGCGGGCCGCTACGACGGGTACGTGGCGCTCGCCGTGGAGGCGCGATCGTGAGGCTCGCCCTCGCGGCCCTCCTCGCCCTCGCGGGGGAGGCGTGCGCCCTCGCGGTCCTCGACGAGGGGCCGCTCGTCCACGAGGGGCACGGGACCGACACCGCGCGCTTCCGCCTCCGCGTGCGCGTCGAAGGCGACGACCCGGTCGAGGTGCGCGCCTCGCTCGCGGACGGCTTCCGCGGGACGCTCGCGACCCTCCCCGCCTCGCGCGCCGGGGCGGGCGAGCCACGCCCGCTCCCCGCCACGTTCGCGCTCGACCCGCGCGCCGCGGACGCCCGGTGGCGCGGGTACGCGGGCGTTTACGTGCTCGACATCGCGGTCGCGGCGCCGAACGCCGGCGGCCGCTTCGAGGGAACGCTCCTCGTCGTGCCCGAGAGGGGCGCGGGCGTCGCGGTGCCCTTCGCGCTCGCGCTCGTCGAGCAGCGCGTCGCCGCCGTCCTCGAACCGGGCGACGGCGGAGCGACCCTCCGCCTCGTCGCCGAAGGGGGGAAGCGCGTCGTCGCGGCGGAGGCGCGCGCCGCGGGCGCCGCGCATCCCCTCGCGCGCGTCGCGCCCCAGACGTTCGCCGGGCGGGTCCCCGCGGGCGCGGTCGCCGAGCCCGTCGTGGTGTACTGGGATGGCGCGCGCCTTGCGGGCGAGCCCGTCCCGGTCCCGGCCCCCGCGCCCGCGCCCGAACCCCGCCTGGATCCTCC
>DATLGO010000067.1 GCA_035540375.1 Candidatus Thermoplasmatota archaeon | reverse complement strand
GGGGAGGCGTGCGGGGGCGCGGGAGGACGTGAAGGCGGCGGCCCCGCGCGCGCCGATCCGGGGCGTCTGGCGCCTCCGATCCCCATCGCACCCTCTAAGTGCGGGGAAGCGATCTCCGGCTGACCCGGGCCCCTAGCTTAGCCTGGTGGAGCGGCGGGCTCATAACCCGTCGGTCTCCGGTTCAAATCCGGAGGGGCCCATCGTGCGGCCACCGGAGGTGGCCGGTGCGGGCCTCAAGCGCGCGTTCGCGGCGCATGGGCGCCCTCAGAGGACGTCGCAGTCCCACACGGCGCTCTGCGTCGGATTCCCGTCGACCGTGTGCGCGATCTCGAGGTTCTCCGCGCAGAGGTCGAACGCGAAGGTCGATCCCGGCGGGATGAAGAGCATCGCGGAGGCCGCGGCGCGCCCGGACGCGCTCGCGTCGGCGACGACGCGCAACGTCACCCACTCCATGTCCGTCACCCTCCACGCGTCGGCGTCGCGCACGCGCACGCACGGCGGATCGAGCGTCGCGCAGCCCGTCGGCACGTTGTGGATCTCGTACGGGATGGGCCCTCCGCCGGGTCCCGCGAGGAACGCGCCTTCGGGCCAGGGGACGCGCGGCGCAAGCGTGATCTCGACGTTGCCCCCGCCCGCGCGCTTGGCCACGATCCCGAGCCATTCGCCGCGCGCATCCGCGTAGTCGTCGGGCCGGGGTCGCGTGCCGCTCGCATAGCCCGAAGCGCCGACGAAGCCGTCGGCGTCGCGGTCCCACCAGAGCCCGCTCCAGATTTCGAAGGCGAGCCAGCCGCCGAGGAGCGCGCCGTCGGGACGCGCAAGCAGCGGGCCGCTCTTCGCGAAGGGGTCGGCGCCGGGCCGGCCGTTCGCGGCGAGGACGTCGAGCCACGGGGCGGGGCCCGCGAGGTGATCCGCATGGCGGCCCGCGCTCGAGGCGCCGCTGCCCTCGGCCCATTCGCGCGGGTCGCGCGCGAACGTCGCGGTGGCGACCACGCCCGCCTCGGCCTCGACGGGCGTGCCCGCGAGGAGCGCGGGCGAGACCACGCAGCGCGACGCGCACACGCCCGCCGACGGGCTTCCGATCGCGTTCACGAAGGGCGCGAGCGTGGCCGCGTAGAGGCTCGCGACGGGTCCCGGCGCGAGGGCCGGATGCACGTCGATGTCGATGCGGGAATCCGCCGTCGGGGTGAAGGGCAGCGTCGCGGTCGGGCTCGATTCCGCAAGCGGCTCCGTCACGACGAGGATGCGGACGGCGCCGAGGAGCGACCCGTCGAGGCGGAGCGTCGGCGTGCCGTCGGCCTGCTCGTAGTCCATGGTGTCCTTGCGGTAGGTGAGGCGCACGTCGGGCCCGCCCGCTCCGGGAGGGCTCGTCTCCGTTGCGGCGGGGTGGCTGCCGGGTTCGACGTATCCCAAAACGATGGCGCCGGGCCGGGGGGCCCATTCGTGCGCCGCGTGGAAGGTGCTGCAGGTTGTGGAGGTCGCGGTCGGCACGTCGCAGGCGACGTCGATGACGCCGTTCGCGTTCTCGTCGACCCAATGCCCGTACCACGCGCGGAGCACGGCCGCGCCCGGCAGAAGGAGGCGGACGCCCGCTTCGCCGAGGTCGCGCTGGTAGCTCAAGCCCTGCTGGCGCGCCCGCGACGCCGACACGCGGTCCGCCCCGGAGGGCTCGCCGACGCCCGGGGACGTCACGTGCGCGTCGAGGATGCGGAATCCGTCCGCCCGCTCGGGGCGAGCCGTGTCCTCGCGAAGGCACGGCCCGTCCGCGATGCCGCCCGCGGCCACGGCGACGCAGTTTGATTGGCCCTCCGACTCGCGCTCGAGCCGGTTCGGCTCGTCGATCTCCCACGCGAGGTCGCCCGCGTAGGCGGTCGCGGTCGGGACGAGGACGGCGAGGGCGAGGATGATGGATCGCAGCATGAGTAGCCTCCCGGCGGATCAGGGGGCTCGCCGCGCCATGAACGTATCGCGCGCGGGTCGGTCAGAAGCGGCGCGGCATGAAGGCGCGCCGGGACGGCACGTCGGGCACCCGCGAGACGGGGATCTTCTGCGGGGCCTCCGCGGAGCGCGCGCGGCGCGGGGCGTGGATCGCCTTCGCGACGTCCACGGAGCGCAGCCATCGCTGGCACGCGACGCAGCGGATGCCGCCGGCGCGGCTGAGCGCGATGAGGTTCGCCGCGTTCTCGCCGGCGCAGGCGGGACAGATGAAAGGGACCTGGACGGCAGGGCGAGGTGCGAGCGTTGTCATACACTAGAGTAGCCGCCAGGAAGGGATATATGAAGGGGGTGGGTGGGAGTGGCACGG
>DATLGO010000066.1 GCA_035540375.1 Candidatus Thermoplasmatota archaeon | reverse complement strand
GCCGCCCGCGAAGAAGGAGCGTCGAAAGGCGGATCCGCCGCCCTCTTCGCCGCCCGCCACGCCGCTTGCGCCGCCCTCGGACCTCGCGCCGACCGGAGAGACGGCCGTCGTGAGCCGCCTGTTCCTCGCGCTCGGCGACCGCGAGCCGGGGCTCGTCGCGGCCGCGGGCGGCTTCGGAGCCCTCGCGCTCCTCGTCGGCGCCGTCACCCTCACGAGCGTGCGGAAGCACCGCAGCGCGATCGGGGCGGACGCCGCGAGCGAGCGGCTGGTCGCGCCCCTTCCCATGGGGCCGCGTCGCGTCGAGCCCGTTCGCGCGCCCGAAGGCAAGGAGGTGGCCGACGCCGGCGAAGCCGTGGCGCGCCGCGCGAGGGCCGCGACGATCGAGGAGGCGCTCGATACGTTCACGGCGCTCGGCTACGGCGATGCCGCCTTGACATCGTTCTCGACGACCGAGGCGTTCGTCGAGGTGGGCCGATGCTCGACATGCCTCAGGGCGACCGGCGACGAACCCTGCCACTTCGAGATCGGGTATCTGCGCGGCGCCTTCGCCGTCGCCTGGGGAACTCCCGTGACGGTCCGCGAGGTCGCTTGCGGTCGCAACGCGAGGCCCTGCTCCTTCCGGGTCGTCAAAGGACAGCGGTGAGGGCCGAGTTGGCGACGGAACTCACGATCGCGGCCACCCAGAAGAGCCCCACGAAATCCGTGTAGGCGCGGAAATAGTTCCCGCCGTCGGCCGCCTTGATCATGAGGCTCGACGACATCGCGTGCACGAGCAGGAGCGACATCACGAGGAACGAGATCAGGGGGATGTTGGCCTCGAAGGAGAAGAGGCTCGAGACGAAATCCGCGTCGCCCGCGCCCTTCGGCAGCTCGAGCCCCTGGAAGATGCGCTGCAGCATGCCGACGATCGACACGCCGACGAAGAGGGAGAACGCCATGCCGGCGATGAGGCCGTAGAGGAGGCCGCGGAAGGCGCTCGCGGTCTGGTAACGGGCCTTGCGCAGGACGAGGATGCGGACGAAATTGTCGGAGATGAGGCGGCCGATCGCGTCGGGCTTGCCGCCCGCCTTGAGACCCTCGACGAACATGCGGGTGTATTTCTCGATCAGGTTCGATCCGCAGTCGGCCGCGAAATAGGCCCACGCGCGCTCGTCGTCCACGCGCATGTTGACGCGCTGGTAGAGGTGCCGGATGTCCTCCGTGAGCGGACCGAAATCGTGGTTCTGGAGGTGGCGGAGCACCTCCTTTATCGCGCCGCCGCGCGCGCTCGCGGACGCCCCGAGCGACCGCATGAAGGCGGCGTAGGAGTCCTCGCGACGCTTCACCCGCTCCTCCTCGCGGCCGACGCGCATGCCGGTGTAGACGAGCGGCGTGAGGCCGATCGCGACGATGATCGGGACGGGCAGGTTCGTGAAATTGAGGGCGAGCAGGAGCGCGACGACGCAGCCGGCCATGGACCAGGGCAGCGCCCGCCGGACCGCGATCCGGACCGAGGTCTCCACCTTGAGGTCGTGCCAGATGGGGTCGCTCGGCGCCTTCGCCCGGGTGAAGAAGACGAAGACGACCTCGATGAAGCCGACCATGAAGAGGGCGCCCGCCATGAGGACGGTCGCGTCGATGCCCGTGATGACGGGCATGAGGATCGCGAAGATGACGATGAAGATGAGCGACATCATCATCGAGTTGAACAGGCCCTTCATGTTCTCGAGCTCGTACAGGTTCCCCTTGTAGATGGCCGAGAATTCCTCCATCACGACGATCTGCTCGTTCGTGAGGAAGCTTTCGAGGGCCTCGCCCGAGTCGAGCGAGTAGGCGAAACGGTCGAGGAAGTCGCCGAAGATTTCCGACGGCGTGCGCTTCGACACGAAGCGGCAGGCTTCGGCGAGCGACATGTTCCACGAGTCGACGAGCGCGTAGATCTTCTTCGTCTCGATCGCGAGGGCGCCGTACTCCTTCTTCTCGGAGAGCATGCGCATGATCTCCGAGCGGGGGATCTGCGACGTCGCGAGCACGCCCATGTGCGTGATGAAGAAGTGGATGTTGTGGTCGATCTGCTGCTTGCGCGACTCGGCGACCGTGTACGGGTAGATGACGGCGACGATGAGGAAGAAGAACGGGATGACGACGTAGAGAAGCGCGAACGGGCCTTCGAAGAGACCCGGGACGAGCATGCCGAGCAGGACCACGACGGCGATGCCCGCGGCGACGAGCGGGAGCGCGTAGAACGTGATGTACTTCGCGGGCGGCATGTCGAGCGCGCCGTACGCCCGGCGGATGTCCATGCCCATCTCAGTCGCCTCCGGCCATGATCAGATCGTGAAGGGGAACGCCCTCACGCCCTCCTCGTAGAACCGGGCCACGAGCCGGTTCACCTCGTAGTAGTCGTAGATGCCCTTCTCGACCATTTTGTCGAGGATCTTCGCCCGGAGATCGAGATCCTCGTAGATCTTGCGCTTGTCCGAGTAGCCGATGCGCTCGGCGATCTTGGTCTCGAGAATGTAGGAGTTGTTCCGTCCCCTGAAGACGTGCGTGTCGTTCTGGGGGTTCCATTTGAAGACGGCGCGCGTGAGAACGCCGCCCGCCTGCTCCGAGTAGCCCTCGATCTCCTCGATCGCGAGCACGCGGCGGAGCATGCGGCCCTTGTTGTAGACCGCCATCTGGATCATGCAGATGTTCAGGTTGTCCATGAACGTCGCAGGCACGTTGATCGGGTCCGCCGTGAAGCGTTGGATCATCTTGCCGACGCTCGAAGCGTGGAACGTCGCGATGACGGGGTGGCCGGTCTGCATGGCCTGGAAGGCGACGTTGCCTTCGGCGCCACGGATCTCACCCACGATGATGTAGTTCGGACGGGAACGCAGGGCGGCCTTCAGGAGATCGAACATCTCGACACGCCCTTCCACGGGCCCGCTCGAGCGCGTGACGAGCTGCTGCCAGAGCGGCTGCGGGGGCCTGACCTCCGGCGTGTCCTCCGCCGTGAAGACCTTGTCCTTCGGCTTCACGAACGTGAGCATGCCGTTGAGGCTCGTGGTCTTGCCCGACGCCGTCTCGCCGCAGACGAACACGGACATGTGGTTCTCCATGGCGAGCCAGAGGTACGCGGCGACCTGGCTCGACATGGTGCCGAACTTGATGATCTGCGTGATCGAGGTCGGCGTCTCGGAGAACTTACGGATGGTGAACGAGCTTCCGCGCTGCGACACGTCGTCCGAGTACACGATGTTGATACGCGAGCCGTCCGGAAGCGTCGCGTCGACGATGGGGCGGGATTCCGAGACGGGGCGACCGATCCGCTCGCCCATGTTGCGGAGATAGTCGTCGAGCTCCTTGTCGTCGCGGAACTTGACGTTCGTCTCGACGGTGTCGAAGATCTTGTGGACGACGAAGAGGGGGAACGTGCCGACCGACGAGATATCCTCGATGTAGGGATCGCGGATGACGGGCTCGATCGGGCCGGAGTCGACGATGTTGCGTTCGAGGAAATACTTGATGCGGGTGTACTCGTCGCGGTTGAGCGCGATCTTGGGCGCGAAGAGGTTCGCGAGATTCAGCTTCTTCACGATGTCGCCCGCGCTCGCGACGCCCGAAACCCGCACGGTCCGGTCGAGCAGGCGTCGGAGCGTCGCGCGCAGCTCGTCGTTTCCGGCCGGGGTGTCCTCGAACGGCGCCAGGCGGAGGATCGATTCCTTGATCTTGTTGTACTTCGCCCGCTCGTCCTTCGAAAGGACGGGCTCGACCGCGACGTAGTGGCGCTTGAATTCGTAGTCGTAGATGTGGATGAAGATGGGGTCGCCGACCGGATACATCACGTCGACTTCCTTCAGGCTCTTCATGTCGCGACCGAGCGATTCCACGAACGTCGGGATCCGCGTCGTCTTCTTCTGGTATTCCGCGATGTACCTCGCGAGGTGCGGATTCCGCGCCATCGTCTCGTTGAGGTCCACCGGCATCAGGACACGCTCTTGATCTCGACCACGAGGCCGACCTTCGGCTCGACACGGAACGGCACGACGTCCCCGACCGTCTTCTCGGCGCGGCCAAAGCGCTTCACGAGCAGCGAGCGGCTCACGTTGTTGCCGACGACCTCGAGGCGGACCTGGAGGTAGATGTCGGCCGCGGCCTTGAGCATCGAGGCCATCTCCTCCTGGAGGTCGGCCGGCTCGAGGGTGAGGATGATCGTGCGCCCCCGCGCGTTGAGGAGCTTGAACATGTAGAGCGCCTCCTCGAGCTTGGAGGTCGAATCGACGCGATCGCCCACGGCCTTGAGGTAACTCTTGAGAAGCGACGAGAACGCGTCGATCGCGATGACGTCGAAGCTGTACATCTTCTTCGCCGCGAGCAGGCGCTCGAGCATGTCGTCCTTGCGGCCGCGAAAGCCGAGGACCGGATACACGGGAAGGAAGAGGAGCTTGTGCTCGAGGATCGATTCCTCGACCGGGTAGTCGAGCGAATACATCTGCTCGATGAAATGGAGCGTGGTGAGCTCGGTCGAGACGAGCGTGACCGACACGTCGTTCTTCAGGAGTCCGTATAGGAATCGCTGCAGGAGGATGCTTTTGCCGGCGCCGTATTCTCCCTCGATGACGATGAGCGAACCCTCCGGTAGGCCTCCTCCGAGGCGGTCGGCGAGTTCGTCCCGTTCGAGGGTGAAGCGGTACATGTCAGATCCTGAACCTCAGATCGTCCTCGATCCCGTTCGCGGTCACGACGCGGACGCGATGATCGCCGCTCGCGAGCGTGAGCGTGATGCTGAATTCGGCGACGTCGCCATGCTGCCACGCGGCTGCGCCGCCGAGCAGCGTCACGGTGTGGGTCCTGTGCACGCCGTCGATGATGACGGAGATGGTCGTGTGGTCGATCGTCCGCTGACCCGTGTTCTTCACGTAGATGATGACGGGGTTGTTAGGCACCTGGCCGGGATCATTGATGATCGCGATGTCGGTCGCGATGTTGTCGCCGAGCGAGGCCCCCCTGTCGCGGACCGTGTTCGCGATGTCGTAGACCTGCGTGGAGAGGAGCGCGCTCACGACGACCGCGAGGGCCGTCGCGACGATGAAGAAGATCATGTGCGTGCTGCTGGTTTCAGCGCCCATGCTTCACCCCCATGTCGCGATTCCGTTTTCGGTCACAATCTCCCTCCGGCTCGGCTGACTCGTCCAGGTGGTGTCTTGCACGACGGCGACGAGCGTCTCCCCGGGCGCCCATACGGTCGTCGACACGCCGCCGATCGTGAGCGACGTCACCTTGTTGGTCTTCCAGCGTCCGTCGATCACGAATTCGAGCTGGTTCGGGTCGAGGACGGTGGCGCCCGTGTTCTTAATGTTGAACGTCAGCTGCTTCTGGCCGTTGTTCCAGGAGACGCTCGTGATGGTGATGTTTGTCCGGGCTTGATCCCTCCGGAAATCCCAGTCTTCCCGATAGGCCTCGGAGACCTTGTCGTAGCTCGTGAGGAAGGCCGAGGCGAGCGCGCCCCCCATGGTGAAGGCGGCGACGGCCAGGACGACGGTGGATGAGGTGACGCTGAAGCCCATCGAGGCCCGCTCCGCACGGCCTCAGGCGGGCCCCGCCTCGCCGGGCTCCGCGCTCGCGATGCGGAGCTTCTCGACGTAGAGGAGGCTTCGCTGGTGGAGGTCGACGTTCGCGCGCCAGTCGGTCACGGGGGCCTCGCTCACGGCGATGCCGTTCGCGTAGTTCTCGATCTCCTCTCGGACGGCGTCGTTGATCCAGCCGATGGTCTGGTAATAGTGGAGCAGCTCGTCGAGGCCCTCGCGTGAGGCCGCCTTGAGGAGCGTGTCGCACCAGCTCATCATGAGCAGGCTCGTCTCGAAGGTGCGGGCGACGCGGGTGAGGCGCGCGGGCGCCTGGTTCGAGGTTGCCGCGGGACGGGGCGTCCAACGTGCGGCGAGGACATCCTGGTCCTCCTCGTCCTCGAGATCGAGATGCCGCTTGGCCGCCGCCGCGGCGAGCGGATGGAGGGCCGGTGCCGCCACGGCCGAGCCCGCGCCGCCATCGCGCGCGACGGGAATGCGCTTCCCGCTCGCCATGGCGCCCATGGGTCCGGGCCCGCCACCGCCTCCCGACGCGATCGCGGTCGCGGTCGCCTTGGGGGACTCCTTCGCGCTCTCGGCGACGGGTTCGTCGCCGACGAAGGGATTGTACTGGCTGCTCATCATCTCCGTGAGGCCCGAGAGCTTGCGCATGCGGTCCTCCATGAGCTTGAGCTTCTCGTCGAAGCCCGCCCGTTCCTTGTGGACCGTCTCGACCGAGTTCGCGAGTCGGGCGATCTTCTCGCTGATGTCCTTGACCGAGGCGTCGAGCATGACCGCGAGGTCCGGTTGGGACGGATCCGCCGCGGGCGCCGCCTCGGGAGCGGGGGCGGCCTCGGCCTTCGCGTTCTGGGGCGGGGCGGGAGCGGTCTTTTCCGTCTCCTCCTTGGCGCCGCGTCCGAAGATCTTCATGCCATGTCCTCGTGTGTGAGCGTGAAAGGGAGGGTTCCGGGCCCCCGGAAGGGCCCGGAACCGGGGCGTTCGTCAAGCTGGCTCAGGGTCCGGTCCGCGTTCAGCGGAGCGTGACCGTGGTCTCGGTGCCGTACGTCGGGGGCGTCGTGAAGTCCGCCGGGATCGAGGCGCCCGCTTCGGGGATGAAGAGGGCCTGGATCGAGGAGCGCTCCGCGATGTCGTCGGGGACGTTGATGCGGAATTCGACGAGGTCGCCGGCGTTCATGACCTTGTTCGTCGCGCCCGTGCCCGTGACGTCACGGATCCACGTCGCGGTGAACGTGGGGGCCGTGCTCTCCGAGTACTGGCGGACGTTCGCGCCGTCCGAGTAGCGGATGACGATCTTGGTCACATCGAGCTGGGGCGCGCCGGCCGCGAGACCGACGTTGAACTTCAGCTGGTAGAGGTCGGCCGACGTGCTGTTGCGCACGCCGTAGATGCCGGTCACCTGGAGGTTGCTCGAAACCTCCTGGGTGGCCTGCTTCCCGGTCTGGGAAGCGCGCTGCTGCAGGACACCGCTCGTGTTGATGAGGACGGCGGCCGCAACGGCGGCGACGAGAACCATCGCGATGAACACGATGAGTGTCCCGACGCCGACCTCGGCTCGGTCATTAACCTTCTTCATGGGCGTTCGGTTAGCCTTCATGGCTAGGTCACCGACCGCCCGCTCTCTCGCTTGCTGTATATGAGGCTCGCCGACGTGGGCGTTGGCCGAAAAGAACCTGGGACGGCAGAATCGACTGTCCGCGACGCGTCGTCGGCCCCCCTAAGGATCGCGGATCCGAGCCCGCCGGCCTCCCTCTGTGGGGAGCGCTATTTCAGCGTTGCGAGGTCCCCGCCCGGTACCTGTCCCCGTCGCGGTCGACGAGGCCGAGGTCCACGAGCCGCTTGAGGTGCCAGAGGGCCCCGGGGAGACTCATGCCGAGGGCGCCCGCGACGTCCGCGAGGCGGGCCGGACCGGACTCGACGGCCGAGAGGACCTCGCGCGCGCGACCCATCCGTCCAAGGAGGATCCGGAGGCGCAGCGCGCGGTTCGCGACGGCTCCGTTGGTGAACCAGTGCTTGCGGTTCCCTACGGTTTCGGCGACGGCGAGGTCCACCTCCTCGAGGAGGCCCAGATGATACGTGGCCGTCGTGTGGCTCACGCCCGCGACGCGCGCGAGCTCCTGGATCGTGGCGCCCGGGTCGGCGCGCATCGCCTCCAGGATGCGCGCCCGCACCGCGTTCGAGAGGATGTTCGAGCGCGACACGTGGCGGTGGGCGAGGGCGAGGGCGGCTCCGAGGAGGGCGACACCCGCGCCGACGACGGCCGCGGCGACGGCTTCCGGG
>DATLGO010000065.1 GCA_035540375.1 Candidatus Thermoplasmatota archaeon | reverse complement strand
AAGCGGCCCGTCACGAAGGGCGACACGGTCATCGTGCCCGGCATCGCGCTCATCGGGCGCGCGCTCCCGTTCATCGTGGTGGACCTGGGTCCGCAGGGGATCGTGCAGGTCACCGAGGCGACGGAGGTCAGCATCCGCGAGGAGCCCGTCTCCGAGGCGGAGCTGCACGCGCCGCGCATCACCTACGAGGACATCGGCGGCCTTCGCGACGAGCTCACGAAGGTCCGCGAGATGATCGAGCTCCCCCTCAAGCACCCCGAGCTGTTCGAGCGCCTCGGCATCGAGCCGCCCAAGGGGGTCCTGCTGTTCGGGCCGCCCGGCACCGGCAAGACGCTCATCGCCAAGGCGGTGGCGAACGAGTCCGGCGCCAACTTCTACTCGATCCAGGGCCCGGAGATCATGTCCAAGTTCTACGGCGAGTCCGAGGCCCGCCTGCGGGAGGTCTTCGAGGAGGCCGAGGAGAACGCGCCCAGCATCATCTTCGTGGACGAGATCGACTCGATCGCGTCCAAGCGCGAGGAGACGCAGGGCGAGGTCGAGCGGCGCGTCGTCGCGCAGCTCCTCACGCTCATGGACGGCCTGAAGGCGCGCGGCAAGGTCATCGTCATCGCGGCCACGAACCGCGTGGACGCCGTCGACCCCGCGCTCCGGCGCCCCGGCCGCTTCGACCGCGAGATCGAGATCGGCGTGCCCTCCCGCGAGGGCCGCAAGGAGATCCTCCAGATCCACACGCGCTCGATGCCGCTCACGGACGACTTCGACATCGACTACCTCGCGAACAACACGCACGGCTTCGTCGGCGCCGACCTCGCGGCGCTCGCGAAGGAGGGCGCGATGAAGGCGCTCCGGCGCTACCTGCCGGAGATCGACCTCGACCAGCCCATCCCGACCGAGATCCTCGAGAAGATGGTCGTCACGATGGACGACTTCCGCGAGGCGCACCGCGAGGTCGAGCCCTCCGCGCTCCGCGAGGTCCTCATCGAGATCCCGCGCGTCACCTGGGAGGACGTCGGCGGCCTCGAGCAGCTCAAGCAGGAGCTCCGCGAGGCGGTCGAGTGGCCGCTCAAGTACCCCGAGGTCTTCAAGCGCATGGGCATCAAGCCCCCGCGCGGCATCCTGCTCTACGGCCCTCCGGGCACGGGCAAGACGCTCCTCGCCAAGGCCGTCGCGAACGAGTCGCAGGCCAACTTCATCTCCGTCAAGGGCCCCGAGGTCCTCTCGAAGTGGGTCGGCGAGTCGGAGAAAGCCGTCCGCGAGATCTTCAAGAAGGCGAAGCAGGCCGCCCCGTCGATCGTGTTCCTGGACGAGATCGACGCGATCGCGCCGCGCCGCAGCCTCGGCACGGGCGACTCGCACGTGACGGAGCGCATGGTGAACCAGCTCCTCACGTCGATCGACGGCATGGAGGTCCTGGAGGGCGTGGTCGTGATCGGCGCGACGAACCGTCCCGACATCATCGACCCGGCGCTCCTGCGCGCGGGCCGCTTCGACCGCCTCCTGCAGGCGCCGCCGCCGGAGACGAAGGCCCGGCGCAAGGTGCTCGAGATCCACACGGCGAACATGCCGCTCAAGGACGTCAACCTCGACGAGCTCGCGGAGAAGACGAAGGGCTACGTCGGCGCGGACATCCAGTCGCTCTGCCGCGAAGCCGGCGTGCTCGCGCTGCGCGAGGACATGAACGCGGAGGTCGTCCAGATGCGGCACTTCGAGAAGGCGCTCACGATGGTCCGCCCCTCGGTCGACGACGCGACGGTGTCGTACTACAACCGCATCGCGGAGGAGCTCGAGGGCGGCCTGGCGAAGAAGCAGAAGAAGGACTACAGCGCCGGTGTCGAGTTCCGATAGGAACTCGAAGAGCGCTGTAGGCCGGAACCTGCTTCTGAGCGCCCCGAAAGCGAGCGAAGCGAGCGGTCGCCGAAGGCGATTCGGCGCAGCGAAGAAGCAGAAGAAGGACGCGAGCGCCGGCGTCGAGTTCTGATAGGAACTCGAAGAGCGCTGTAGAGCGCTGTAGGCCGGAACCTGCTTCTGGGCGCCCCGAAAGCGAGCCAAGCGAGCGGTCGCCGAGCGATGCGCACACACGGGGGAAGCCGGTGGCGGGCCGCGGCTGAAGGCGCGAACCCTCCGCGGGGTCCCTTTCAGTGCTTCAGGTGCTCGCGTTCCGCGTCCGCGAGCATCTCGTGCGCGCGGCCGGGGCGGATGCGGAGCGCTTCCGCCAGGCGATGAAGCGTCGCCTCCTCCTCGCGGGTGAGGCGTCCGCCGCGAACCGCTAGGCGGAGGGCGTCCCTGAAGAGGCGCTCCGATCCCGACGCCGCGCCGCCGGACGAGGGCGCCGTCAGCGCAGGTCCGTCGGCCACCGGGATCGCGCGTTCCGCAAGCCGCTCGGCGACCCGCTGCAGCGGTGCAAGGGCAAAGACGAGCGCGCCCGCGGCGGCGATGCCGACGTAGGCGCTCCCGAGCGTTTCGCCGAGGTACTCCTGCGCGATTTCGCTCGCGATGAAGAAGACCGCGATGAAGGCCGCGGCGATCGTGGTCTTGCTGAGGGTCCACCGGATCTTGACGTCGATCCCGAAGAGTTGGTGGCGGAGGAGGGCGTAGCCCACGAGCGCCGGGATCGCGATGAGCCAGACTCCGTCCATGAAGGAGGTGACAAGCGCCCCTGCCGGGTGGGATGCCAGACGGAGGGCGGCGGCTGCGACCCCGCTCGTGGCGGCGATCCCGAGAACCCCCAGGACCCGCCGGGCTTCCCGGCCCACGTGTTCCTCCGCGCGCTGTCGGGCTGTGCGCGCGACCACGATGACGATGCCCGCAAGCAGCGCGGAGAGGAGAATGAAGAGGGCATTCGTCGCCGCCAGGACCTCCGGGGAACCGCGGGCCCCAAGCACGCTCAACCCGGCTCCGAACATGACGAGGTTGATCGACGCCCAGAAGGTGGCGACCGACGCGAAGGCGAGGCTCGCAAGATGCAGGCCCGTCGCCCGCCCCCGGGAGGATGCGCGAGCCGCTTGCATCGCGAAAAGAAGAGCGACGCCGGCAAAGAGGACGAGTCGCGTCGGCGTGGCGAGGAGCCAAAGCGGGCCGACGATGCGTCCCGCTTCGGTCCGCGACGAGACCAGCGCGTGATCGTTCATGAACGCCAGGAGGACCATCGTGACTCCGCCGAGGAGGAGCCAGGACGCGAGGCGCGCCCAGGGTTGCCGCGCGCCGCCCCCGAGAAAGCGGATCGCGAAGTAGACGACCGCGAAGGGCGTGGCGAGGTCGTAGTAATCCTCGATGGCCCGGATCATTTCGCTCGTGGACGGGTCCGTTTGGGCGTAGCCGATCCGGATGAAATACAGGACCCCGCTGATCCCGAGGAGAAGAAGCAGCAGCGCGAACGCGCGATGGAGTCCGTCGCGCGGATTCACGAAGAGCAGCAGCGCGGCGATGGCCAGCATGCCCCCCGCGGCGACGAGGTCCGGAACGCCGAGCGCGTTCCACATGAATTCGGTCATACCCTGGCCTCCTGTACGCGCATCGCCGGGCACGCCAATGGCCGCGCGCACGATAAACGTGGAGGAAACGATCGGGGGCTTCCCCCGTTGGCAGGGGCGAAAAAGGACGAGACGCTGGGGGACCGCGGTTTTATGATCTTCCGGCCGGCTTCGAGAGCGGGACCGCGGGCGGCGAGGCGCGCCCGCAGGGGGCAGGCACGATGGCGTTCACACTCTACCATGTCCCGGAGTTGCTCGCAGGCGTCCTGCTCCTGGCCCTCGCCGCGCTCCTCTTGAGGTACGGCTTCCTCGTCACGCACTTCCGTGCCTTCGCGCTCTTCCTCGTGACGCTCGGCGTGATCCGCCTCCTCGGCATCCTGCATGCGGTCGCGCCGGTGCCCTGGCCCGAGGGCGGGACATACTGGGCGCGGGTGGCGCCGTACTTCGGCCTCGCGGACGAGATTGCGCTCGTCGCTTTCGCGTCGGTCTACCCGCTTCGTGCGCGGTGGCTCCCGCCGGCCCCGTGGACGTTGACGCCGTTCCTCGCGGCGATCGGTCTTCTCGGCCTTGCGTACGCCTCGGACCCCTCGCTTTACCTTCAGGATTCGCCGCTCGGGATCCTCGACGCGGCCATGTACAACGCGTACGCGATCGTGCCGCTCTTCCTCGTGTGGGCGTACGCCTCCGGGAAGGTGCGCTCGAGCGCGACGTCCGTCGTGCTCGTCGCGATGGCGGTGGCGCTCGTCTCCGTGGGCCAGGATTCGGTGCGAATCCTCCGCCTCATTGCGGGGACGTACGATTCGAGCCAGAGCGAACTCGTCCTTGTGTACACGGCGCTGAGGCTCACGCTCTACGCCGTCCTCGTCGCATGGGTCCTTCGCCTCGCGACCCGGGCCGAGCCGAGCGTGAAGCGGACGCTCCGAACACACGCAGCGCTTCCTGCGGTGCCTTTCGTTGTGGCGCTCGCCGCCCTGCCGCTCGTCGACCCTCAGCCCGGCGCGACGTTGAACGCGATTCGCGGGTTTTGGCATGGCGTGAGCGCGGTCCTCATCACGGTCGCGCTCCTCCGCGGCAAGTTCCTCGACTTGGACTTGAAGATCCGGTGGACGATCAGCAAGAGCACGGTCGCCGCGGCGTTCATCGCGGTCTTTTTCATCGCGAGCGAGCTGGCGCAGGAGTATTTCGGTGAAACGCTCGGGAGCGCCTACGTCGGCATCGCGGCGGCGGGGACGCTCGTCTTTGCGCTCGCGCCCCTGCAGCGCGCCGCCGAACGCCTCGCGGAGCGGGCCGTCCCGATCAAGACCGAGCACCCGGGCGCCCCCGATGCTCACGAGCGGTATCGGATTCTCCTCAGGAGGGTTTTGCGCGATGGCGTGCTGAGCCGCGACGAGGAGCTCGCGCTCGCGCACGCCGCGGCCGGCATGGGCATTCCCGCGCACGAGGCGTTGCGGCTGAAGCACGAGGCGGAGGACGAGGCTGCGAGGGTGGCGAAATAGGACGAGATCGAGACGCGAGCCCGGACGGGGCTTCGGCCGCCTCTCTGAATTGCGATGACATGCCGGCTATCTTGCGCTGGGAAGGGGGCAGCCGGGAGGCGGGCCGGGCGGTCGCTGGCGGCGAGCCCAGCGAGCCGCAAGCGGGCGCGGGCAGGCGGGGGTGCCGGACGGAGTCGAGGATGCCAACGGGAGCGTGCATATCCATCAGATAAAGGCGGTGAAAACTGAATCTGCAGGCTTCCGGGCGCAGCGTGGGGGCGTTAGGCCGCAAGACGCGGCCCATGTCTTCGCCCGGGGGGGGCGCGAGGACCCTACACCCTCACGCCCCGCAACGATGGCCTTGCCCGGGGCCCCTTCAGAGCGCCAATCGACGGAGTCTCAGCGCGTTCCCGATGACGCTCACGCTGCTCAGGCTCATCGCGGCCGCGGCGATGATGGGCGAAAGCAGGATCCCGAAGAACGGGTAGAGGACGCCGGCCGCGATCGGAACCCCGAGCGCGTTGTAGACGAGCGCGAAGAAGAGGTTCTGCTTGATGTTCCTCATCGTCGCGCGGCTCAGCACGCGGCTCCGCACGATGCCCCGCAGGTCGCCCTTCACGAGCGTGACGCCCGCGGATTCCATTGCGACATCCGTTCCGGTCCCCATGGCGACGCCGACCTGGGCCTGCGCGAGGGCGGGGGCGTCGTTGACGCCGTCGCCGGCCATCGCGACGAAACGGCCCTCTTTCTGCAGCCGCTTCACGACGTCCGCCTTGTCGGTGGGTAGCACGTCCGCGATGACCTCGTCGATGTCGAGGGTCCGGGCGACAGCGTTGGCGGTGGTCGCGTTGTCTCCCGTGAGCATCACGATGCGGAGGCCTTCGGCGTGGAGCGCCCGGATCGCTTCCGGCGTCGAGGCCTTGATGCGGTCCGAGACGCTGACGAGGCCGGCGAGCGCGCCATCGACCGCGACGAACATCACCGTCTGGCCTTCGCGTCGCATCGCGTCGACTTCCGCAAGCGCGGGCGCTACGTCCACCTCGAGGTCGTCCATGAGCTTCCGGTTGCCGAGCGCGACTTCACGGCCGGCGACATCCGCCCCGACACCCTTCCCCGTGACCGATACAAAGCGGGACGATTTTTCGATCGTGATCCCGCGCTCGAGCGCGCCCTCGACGATGGCGGCCGCGAGCGGGTGCTCGCTTCCGCGCTCGACGCCGGCGGCCCAACCGAGAACTTCGCGCTCGCCGAAGGGGACGAAGGCGCGAACGGTGGCGAGGCGGGGCTTGCCCTCGGTGAGCGTCCCCGTCTTGTCGACGATGAGCGTGTCGACTTTCCGCATGTTCTCGATCGCTTCGGCATTCTTGAAGAGAACGCCCGCCTGGGCGCCCTTGCCGGAGGCGACCATGATGCTCATGGGCGTTGCAAGGCCAAGGGCACACGGACACGCGATGATGAGAACCGCGACCGCGTTGATGATCGCGAAGGCGAGGGCCGGTTCAGGACCCCAGACGCCCCAGACGATGAACGTGACGACCGCCACGGCGACGACCGCCGGGACGAACCACGCGCTGACCTCGTCCGCGATGCGCTGGATGGGAGCACGGCTGCGTTGGGCCTCGGCGACCATCTGCACGATGCGGGAGAGGAGCGAGTCCCGGCCGACGCGCTCCGCGCGCACGACGAGGCTTCCTCGGCCGTTGAGCGTGGCGCCGATCACGCGGTCGCCCTCCGTCTTCTCGACTGGGATGGGCTCGCCCGTCACCATGCTCTCGTCCACGCTCGACGAGCCCTCCGCGACGACGCCATCGACCGGCACCTTCTCGCCTGGGCGAACGCGCAGGAGGTCCCCGACGCGCACCGCCTCGAGCGGAACGTCCTCTTCCGTGCCGTTGGCGGCGACGCGGCGCGCGGTCTTCGGGGCGAGTTTCAGGAGCGCGCGGATCGCGGCGCCCGTGCGGCTGCGCGCGCGGAGCTCCATGACCTGGCCCGCAAGCACGAGCGTCGTGATGACGGCCGCGGCCTCGTAGTACACGGCGACGGTGCCGTGCATGTCGCGGAAGCTCGCGGGGAAGATGTCCGGCGCGAACGTTGCAACCACGCTGTAGACGAACGCGACCGAGACGCCGAGTCCGATGAGCGTGAACATGTTGAGGCTCCGGTAGCGGATGCTGTTCACGGCCCGGACGTAGAACGGCCATGCGGCCCACGTACAGACCGGAAGCGCGAGGAGGAAACCGACGAGGGGCATCGATTCCATGGGCACTGCGTCCATGATGATGCGCGACCCGAGCATCTCGCCCATCGCGACGACGAGAAGCGGCGCGGAGAGGATGGCGCTCACCCAAAACCTCCGCGACATGTCCTTGAGTTCGGGGTCAGCGGGCTCCTCCTCGACGATCTCCTTCGGCTCGAGCGCCATGCCACATTTCGGGCAAGCGCCAGGTTGATCCCGGACGATCTCGGGGTGCATCGGGCACGTCCAGATCGTCGAGGCGGCCGGCGTCATAGGCACCTCGGGTTCGAGGGCCATGCCACACTTCGGGCAGGCGCCGGGGCCTTCGTTCCTCACTTCCGGGTCCATCGGGCAGACATACGTCGTCATCGATACCACTCCAGCGGCGCCCACGCGCCGATTCAAGGAGGACCGGTGATGATGATTGCACCCGCGGTTCTCAATTGCTAAGCGACGGTGGGATGTATATCCGATGCCATGGGATGTTCGATTCCCATGGGATTCCTCGACAAGATCCGCCACGAGCCTGCGAATGCCGAGAACGTCCTCGATCCGGTCTGCGGCATGCGGATCGCACCGGCCGATGCGGCGGGAACGAGCGCCTTTGATGGGCGCCTTGTGCATTTCTGCTCCACCGCATGCAAGCGGCGGTTCGACGCCCGCCCGGCCGAATATGCCGGGCGCCTTCCGCCGGCTTGAAACGTGGCGCGTCCGAGGCGCGGCCGAGCCGGACCCGCGTACCGGGTCGGCCGCCTCGACACCGCGCTTGGCTGAGTTCGGCGTGCCAACCGCAAAGCTCTTGAGCCTTTGCGCTTAGCAGTTGGTGTGCGGCTCGATGCCCTTGACATCAGGATCGTGCGCCTCCTTCACGAAGACGCCCGTCTGAGCTTCCGGGAGATCGCGGAGAAGGTCGGAAGCACGAACCCGACGGTGAGCGCGCGCGTGAAGGCGCTCGAGGACATTGGCCTCTTGCGCTCCTATCGCGCCCAGGTAGACCACGCCGTTCTCGGCACGCAGAGCTACGTCGTGTCGATCCGGACCCACCCGCCGTCCGTCGAAACCGCATTCATGGAAGTGAGGTCCCTCCGGGGGGCCACGAGTCTCTTTCTCCTTCCCGGCGGCCAGATCGTGGCTCATTTCCACCTCCGCCCGCCAGCCCATACGCTTGCGCAACTCCACAGGGACCTCGCGCGGCTCCCGGGGCTCATCTCGTACGACGCGACCGAGGTCCTCGAAAGCCAGGAAGGGTCCCCGCTCGAGGACATCCCGGAGAACGTCGAGGTGCCTTGCCACCAGTGCCGTGGCCCGATTCACGGCGACCCCGTCAAGGGACGCTTCGGCGAACGCGTCCACGTCTTCTGCTGCAGGCATTGCCTCGGAACGTTTCGCGAACGCTTCGAGCAACTCGAGCGCGCGGCGACGGAGACCCGTCGGGGCGCAACGACAGGCGGCGTGACCCTGGGTCGGGGCTTGAAGGGGGACCGCGCGAAAGTCCGGAACCGGCGTTGACGAGGGGGGCGCGCCCGCGCCCGGGGACTCGCGACCGCTGGATGCCGGCATGGCCGGACTCGAGCTTTTCATCTGGAAACCGCGAAGGGCGACAAGGGGGAGGCCCTTCTTGACCTTGCGATGCGAAGCGCATCGGCGCTGCCGCCGGCGGCGGCCACGTCGATACGATGAACGCTCGCGCAGGTGAACCAGCATGCACCGACACCACGATTCGGACGACCCGCACGCGACCATCGACACGCCCGGCGCGACGCACGATCCCGTCTGCGGCCACTGGGTCATCCCCGAGAAGGCGCACGGCGCGAGCGTCCATGAAGGGGTCACGATCCATTTCTGCAGCACGGCCTGCAAGCGCGCCTTCGACAAGACCCCTGACCGTTTCTTCCCCCGGTACAAGCCGTCCCCGGGTCACGCGGATGGAACAAGCCAACCATGAGCTGACCAGGCCGGCGGAGAATCCGACACGGGAGACCTTCGTCGGCTGTTTCCCAGACGCCTTTTTTTCTTCCTCCTTATTCCTCTCTCCGCCTCGCGATTCCGCTTCCCCGCCCCTTGCCGCCGATCGTTCGCCCCGTTTCCCGACCCCATCGCTCAAGAATCTCCGGCCCGGATCGGGGAGAGCCCGGAGGCGGGCGGGGCGGTCGCAAACGGCGAGCCCAGCGAGCCCAAGCGGGCGCGGGCAGGCGGGGGAGCCGAAACAAATCAAGACGCAATTGGGGAGGCGAAACCGGAAGGGCGGACCCGATCCGCGGGACGCCGATTCCGGGCCGCCGTGGGCAAGGCAACGCCTGCGGAACCCCCCCTCGCAACCCCCGCAAGCCTCACGCCGGGGTGCGCCCTTCGCGCCGCGTGAGCTACGCGCCGCGCCCCGGCCTCTCGCCCGCCGTCGCCACCGCGCTCGCCGCGGGCCTCATCCGGGAAAGCGACCGCGTGCTGGAGGTGGGGTGCGGCACCGGGACGGACGCGCTCGCCCTCGCGCGCTTCGGCTGCCGCGTGACGGGCGTCGACCGGGACGCGCGCGCGGTCGCGACGGCCAGGGCCCGCGCGCGGCGGGCGCGGCTCCCGGGGACGCGGGCGCGCTTCGTCGAAGGCGACGCGATCGACCTGCCGTCGCTTCTTGGGGACACGCCCTTCGGCGCGTTCGACGTCATCGTGGACACGCTCTTCGCGAACAACCTCGACCGCCGCGGGATCCGTCTCTACGCGCCTGCGGTCGCGGCGGTTGCGCGGCCTGGCGCTCTGATTCTCATGCAGAATCGCGTATGGAAGCGCAACCACGACCGCGTCGCGACGCGGCGGCCGCCGGATGGGGCGCTCGCCGCGTGGTTTGATTTCGGGCCGCGGGTTTCGAGCGCCGTGCCGGAGCGACCGTTGCGAAAGCGTGATCCGCCGTTTGCGCGCGTGTGGGTCAGCGTGGGCCGCCGCAACGATCGCGCCTCGCCCTTGGCGCCCTCGGGTCGACAGGTGAACGCTTGAGCTACGAGTGTCCGTATTGTGGCGCGGAAGTGGGCGACCCCGGGGACGGGTTCATCGCGCACCTGCGCGAGAGCGAAGCCTGCCGCGTGCCGTGGGAGCACGAGATGGACACGAACGCGGACGAGTGGTCGAAGCGGTGAGAGGACCGGCATCACGGAGGGTCTCGAGCCGCGCCACGTCAGGAAGACCGCCTCGTCCAGCCTCCTCTCGACGTCGCCACGGCAAGCATCATGACAGGGGCGCGGCCTGGCGGGCTCATGCGTCACGCCCGTCGCTTCTGCGGTCTCTTGACGACCCTCCTCCTGAGCGGCGCCCTTGCAGGGTGCCTCGCCCCTGGGGAGATTCCCGGACAGTCCCCCGGCGCTTCGCAGGGCGAGGGCGACGCAAATCCGTACGCCCACCTCGCCGCGCGGGGTCTCGCGCTCACGCCGGAGGAGGAGAAGTCGCTTCGCGAGGGCGCGGGCGCCTCCCTCGCGCTGCCCGCCGAGCTGAACGGCTATCCGGGCCCGCTCCACGTCCTTGAACTGGGAGACCGTCTCGGCTTAAGCGACGACCAATGGCGCGGGACGTGGGAGCTCCGCAACCGCACGAAGGCGGATGCGCAGGCGAAGGGCGCGGAGATCCTCGCGCTGCACGCGCGCATCGCGGCGATGTTCCGGGACGGCGAGATGGACGAGAACCGGCTTGCGGAAGAGATGGCGGCGCTGGGCCTCGCGTACGGCGAGCTGCGATACGTGCACCTGCGCGCGCACCTCGAGCAGGCCGCGATGCTCTCGAAACATCAGCGCGTCGTGTACGGGGAACTGCGCGGGTACGGCGCGGGCGACCACGCAGGCCACGCGCACGAATGAGGTTGGGACGGCCGGGTCAGCGCCCCGCCTCTTCCGCGTTCCGCACGAGCATGCAGTAGATCGGGGTCGCAAGCGCCGCGAAGCGCGCGCCGACCTTCGTGAGGCCGTACTCGATGCGCACGGGGCGCTCGTCGTACACGACCCGCTCGACGAGGCCTTCCTTTTCGAGCATCTGCAGCTTGTCGGAGAGCGTCCGGGAACTGATGCCGAGGAGCCGCTGCAGCTCCGTGAAGCGCGCGCGCTGCGAAAGCGCGAGGACGAAGAGGATCTCGGTGGACCACGGCTGGAACGCGACGCCTCCCGCCGCGACGGAGGCCTTGATCCAGGCGGCCTGCTGCTCCGGGGACTTCGTCGCAAGCCATTTCACGACGCTCGTGCCGAACTTGCTCCCGGAGGTGATGCACGCGCGGTGTTCCGCGAGGAGGTCGTCGGTGAGGGCCGGGCGGTCGACGAGGACCTCCTTGGGAAACCCGGACCCGGCGCGGCCTCGGCGGCCCGCGGAGGCGCGCGCCTCGCGAGCGGCTTCGGAGGATGAAGATCTGGACGAGGCGCGGGGCTGGGTCCCTGGCCGAACGGGGGCGCTGTGTCCAGCCACAGCGGCTTTCTTGGTGGGCATGACGTGTCCCTCGACTTCGCGCCTCCTTATGCTTCCCCCTGCGCATAGCCTTTCCGAGGGTTACCCGCTGTGTCCACGGAAGCGATCTCCCGCACGGAGCGCCTGATCGTCGGCCGCCTCGTGAAGACGTTCTTCGCGGGCCATGTGAAGGGCCGCGCCTGGCCCATACCCGAATACCTGCCCCACGAACGCCTGAGGTTCGAGGGCAACACGGGCGCGCGCCTTGCGGGAATCTGGTTCCCCGCGGAGAAGCCGCGCGGAGCGGTCGTGCTCGTCCACCCCCACCGACGGTACGGGAAGCACTGGTTCGTCAAGTCCGGTTGGGTGGACTTCCTCCGCTCGGCCGGGTTCGACACGCTCACCTTCGACCTCGCGGGGTACGGCGAAAGTCGCGGACCCGCGACGTACTACCACGAGGACGTGCTCGCGGCCGTCGAGGTTGCGCGCCGCTGGTCGGGCGGTTTGCCCGTGCACGTCGTCGGCGTGAGCATCGGCGCGTTCGCCGCGGCGAACGCCGCGCCTCGCCTCGAGAGGGTCGAAGGACTCGTCCTCGAGTCGCCGTTTCCCTCGTTCAACGAGTGGTACGGGGGCGGCCGGCACAGGCGCCTCATGGAGGTTTTCGACCGGACGTTTCCGAAATCCTCGCGCGCGATCCAGGCGGACTTCAACATCGCGGGCGCGGCCGCGCGCCGCGTGCTCGTCGCGATCGCGGAGCAGGACGAGATCACTTCGCCCGCGCTTAGCGAAGCGGTGGCCCTGGCGGCGCCCGCCTCGCGTACCGAGGTCGTGCGCGTTCCGGGCGCCCGCCACCTCGAGCCCTTCGAACGCAGCGCCGCGTACCGGGCGGCCGTCCTGCGGGCCCTCGGCGTCGAGCCTGCGGAGCATAAGCTTCGCGCGGTGGGCGCGAGCGACGCGCTGAATGAGGGCGGGGGTGATCGCGACGCCGCGACCATGCCCGGCCGGTTCGGGGATCGGGCGCCGCTTCAAATGCGATGACGACCCAAGGGCCTCCCGATGCAGACCTTCCTCCCCTACCCCGACTTCGCCGCTTCGGCCGCGGCGCTCGATCCACGCCGGCTCGGCAAGCAGCGGGTCGAGGCCCTCACCATCCTCCGCACGCTCAAGGGCCGCTCGTTCGGCTGGGCGCAACACCCCGCGGTGAAGATGTGGCGGGGTTGCGAAGCCGCGCTCACCGCCTACATGGACGCCTGCATCCGCGAATGGATGAAGCGGGGCTATCGCAACACGATGCCGCTATCGCGCGTCCGCCGATACCGCAGACCTGAATGGCTCGGCGACGACGCGTTCCACGCGTCGCACCGCGCGAACCTCCTGCGCAAGGAGCCCGCCTGGTACGGTCGTTTCGGCTGGCGCGAGGACCCGCGCGACCCTTACGTCTGGCCGCGCGCGGTCGACGCGGAAGCGATGGCCTGAACTGTTTAGGCCTGAACCGTTGTCCGACCGCCTTCAGCGCCCGGCCCTTGGTCCCTGCAGGGGTTAGGATACGGGCGCTTACGACGCGGGCTTCGTCGCCCGGATCATCGCCCGCCCCACGCCGTCGGCATCGCCGAAGGGTCCGAGAGGGTCGACCTCGACGTCCTCGAAGCCTGCGGCCGCAAGATGCGCGCGCCATTCGGGCTCCGAAAGCGCGCCGCCGACGCATCCGCAGTCGACGTTGCAGCGCGCGCCCGACGAGGCGTCGGATCCCGACTCGAGCCTGAGCGTATCGCTCACGACGAACCGGCCGCCGGGCCTCAGGATGCGGAACGCCTCGGCGACCGCCCGCGGCTTGTCGGGGCTCAGGTTGAAGACGCAGTTCGAGACCACGACGTCCGCGGCGCCGTCTTCGAGGGGCAGGGCCTCGATCGGGGCCTCGTGGAATTCCGCGTTCTCGACGCCCGCGGCCCGGGCGTGCTCGCGCGCCAGGTCCAGCATGGTCGGGGTCATGTCGAAGCCGATTGCCCGACCCGTCGGACCCACCGCTTTCGCGGCGAGGATGACGTCGAGACCCGGGCCACTGCCCAGGTCGACGACGGTCTCGCCGGGCGCGAGGTTCGCCGCGGTCACGGGATCGCCCGTGCCCAGGCCGAGATGGGCCGCGGAGGGGGCGCGCGCGAGGACCTCGGCCGCGTAGAATCCGGTGGGAGGTGGACGTTGCGGCCCGAGGAGGACCGCGGCCTGCTTCGAAGGCGCGCAGCACCCGGCCGATCCCGTCGCCGCCGGCCGAGCCGCGGCCTGTCCGGTCGCGCGCGCGGTCGTCGCGACGCGGTCGTACGCCTCGCGGACCTCCGCGCGCGCCGTCCGCATCGCCGGAGGCTCCCAGACCATGGCCGTGAAGTCGCGCGCGCCGCAATTGGAGGAGGCCTTCTCGCGCAGCGCGGGCGCGAGGCCCGCGACGGCGCGGAAACCGAGCCTCTCGAAGAATCCGGGGGCGAGCGCGAGGGCATGGACGGGTTCCTCGACGCCGTCCAGGCTCGCGCGGACGATCGCGGCCCCGAGCCCCGTCCCGCGGTGGCTCGGCGCCGTCGCGACGCTTGCGAGCTCGAGCGTTCCGTCGGGAAAGCGCTTGAGCCGCGCCGTCGCAACGACGCGGTCGGCGGAGACCGCGACGAGGAACTCGCGCGGCTCGAAGTCGTTTTCGAGGTTTTCCCGCGTGAGGAGGCCGACGACGTCGGCCTCGTCCTCGCGCGTCGCGCGGCGGATCGTGGGGGGCGGGGTCCCCGGGGGGCGGTCGCGGGTCTCGGCTTCGATGCGGATGGGCCTGTTGTCGCGGGTCATGGTTCTCCGTTCTGGGTTGGATCCCGGTTCGATCGTGATGTGGTGTCGATGAGGAACGCGCCTAACTCCGTGGGACGAGGCGTTTCGCGGCGGGCGTGAGCCGGTAATACGTCCACTTGCCTCGTCGCTCCGAGGCGACGAGACCGGCCGCCGCCAGCGAGTCCATGTGGTGGCTCACCGTGGCGTGCGACACGCCGAGGGCCGCCTGCAGCTCGCACGCGCAGAGCGCGTCGCGTCGATCGAGGAGGGCGAGCGCGAGGAGACGGCGCTCGTCCGCCATCGCTTTGGCCATCGACAGCGTGGAGCGGAAGCGCGGTTCGCGACGGACCTCGGCGGCGAGGGCGCGGAATTCGAGGGCGCACGCGTCGCCGTCGCCCGTGAGCATGTCCAGGCGCTTGGCGAGACCGGGCTCGAGGCGGGGCATCATGTCGATGAGATTCGACATGACTTATGTAGACGGCGGTCTACATGATGCGGAAAGCGGGAGGCCGCGGACGCGGCGCCCCTCACGTCCGGGCCCACGGTTCGATGGCGTCGCAATCCCACACGGTGTCCAGAACCTCGAACCCGTGGCTTGCGTGTCGGACCATGAGATCCTCGGTGCAGATCCTGAAGCCGGGAGATCCGGTCGGCATGTAGACGTAGTCCTTCCCGGAGAACTGTCCGGTGCTCCCGCCGTTGGGAATGCTCTCGGCCCGGATCCGGATCGGTTCGCTACCCGTGACGTGGTTGCGGTCGAACCCGGCGCACGAGGGCCGCCCATCGATCCACGTGATGGGGGGCAGTGTCCGGCAGTCGTCGGAATAATAGAGCGGGATGACCAAGCCGCTGTACGGGATCACGTAGACGCCCTCGGCGCCCCAGTCGGTGTCGGGGACGAGCGTCACCCAGAACCCGTCCCATACAAACGTGCCGCTTTCCGCGCTTTCGGGCACCACGCCGAAGAACTCGCCGCGGGCATTGCGATAGTCGTCCGCGATGGGCCGCGAGCCGCCCTCGTGGGGGTCGCCCTGCAGCGCGGTTCCGACGAAACCGTCCCCGTCGAGATCCTTCCAGAGACCGGTCCAGACTTCGAACGTGAAGGCGCCCGGCGCCGCCGTGGGGCCTCCGTTCGACCCCTTTCCCCCCGCGAGCGGCGAAACCTGCTGCGTGAGGAAGAAGCCCGGGTGGAGCCCCGTGAGGGGGAGAAGATCGACCCAGCCGGCGTACCCGTCGCGGTACGCCTCGATCCGGTTTGCGGCGGATGAGTCGGAATCCGCAGCCCACTCGCGGGGATAGGGCGACCACACGAGGCCGTGGATCTCGCTCGACGGGCCCGAGATCGGCGTCGCGCCCAGACGGACCGGGCCGGGGCGACACTGGTCGGGGCAGTACCCGACGCTCGGCGACATGAAATCGGTGACGAGCGGAGCGAGGGTCGCAGCATAGAGCTCGACGATCGGGCCGGCCGCCACGGCCGGGTGAATGTCGATGTCGACGAGGCTGTCGGGTCCCGGCGTGAAGGGATAATCGCCTTCGGGCGAGGGCGCAAGCCAGGCGTCGGAGACGGTCGAGATCTTGATCTCGCCGAGGAGCGAACCATCGAGCATGAGGGGGCCGGGCGCGCCGTAGCGATAGCCGTATCCGTCCGAGGCCAGCGTGTAGCGGATGTCGGGCCCCGTGGCGTGCGGCCGCTCCCACGAGGTCGGCGCGGGGCGGGCGCCGGGCTCCACGTACGACACGACCGACGCGGTGCGGTTGGGGACCCATTCGTTCGCGAGGCCCCATTGGGCGTCGCCCGCGGCGAGGCGGTCGTGTTCGACTTCGAGGACGTGATCGGCATCCTCGTCCGACCACACCCCGAGCCAGGCCTCGAAGTTCGTGGGACCGGGCAGGATGAAGTCCGGCAGACCCGTTTCCCGAGCCCAGTTGCCGGTTCCCTGTCGCGTATTCCCGGGATCGTTCGCGGACACCACCGCGAGGCGGATGAACGAGACCGTCACGGTCGCGGCGTAGGCGTCGAGCATCCGGATCCCATGGGACGGCGTCGGAACCCCGGTTTCGACGTGCGGACAGGCCTGCCCCCCGGACGCGGTCGCCGCTTCCTCGACGCAGTTGCGCTGCCCCAGGGCCGCGGTGCGGATGCCTTCGGCCAATTCGGGCTTCACGTCGACGGCCCAGCGCGAAGGCGCCCCGTCGACCGCCGGAAAGAGGGCCGAGAGGACGATCGTCGCCACGAGACCTACCACCATCGAGCGGGCCGACCGGCTTGCCATGACAACGCTCCGCGCGCACAGTCGCGAAGGCACATCAAAGGTTTTTGGGCCCCCCGTCGGTCTCGACAGGGGCCTCCGGGCTCCGTTGCCCGCGGCGCTTCGTGGCCGGCCGTGCGCGTTATGCGCCCGGGCGCCCTTGAGCCCTGCATGCATCCCGATGCGCGGCGCGCGATCGGCGACAATTGGTACGACGACGATCCCGCGCTGCGCGATTTCCTCCGCCTCCACGTCGACGACAAGACAATGGAGCGCCACGCGAGCGCCCTCGCCCGCCTCGGGCGCGTGGCCCCCGCGGAGGTCGATCCCCTCGCGCGCCGCGCCGATCGTATGCGTCCCGTGCTCGAAGGCGAGCGCCCGGGCGATATCCGGTTCGACCCCGCGTATCGCGCCCTGCAGCGCATCGCGCGCGAGCACCGCGTGTTCACCCTCGCGTGGGAAGGTGCGCCGCGCGCCCTCGCGTTCGCGCTCGGCTACCTTTACGCCCAAGCCGAATCGGGCTACTATTGCCCCGCCTGCATGACCGACGGCGCGGCCGTCGTCCTCGACCGCCACGCCCCCCCTCGCCTCAAGGACGCCCTTGTTCCCCGCCTCGTCTCGAGCGACGCGGCCACGGCCTACGAAGGGGCCATGTACCTCACGGAGAAGAAGGGCGGAAGCGACGTGGGCGGGGCCACCGAGACGCGCGCCGAGCGCGCGGACGCGGCGGCGAACAGCGCCGGGGAGGCTTCCGCCACGGCCACGCCGGCGGCAACGCCGGCGGCGTCCCGAAGTCCTGAGCCCGATTGGCGGCTCACGGGGCTCAAATGGTTCGCGTCCAACTGCGTGGCCGACGTGGCGCTCGCTCTCGCGCGCATGCCCGACGGGGCGCCCGGAACGCGGGGGCTCGGTCTCTTCGTCGTGCCCCGCGAGCTTTCCGACGGCACGCCCAATCCGGGCCTGCGCGTGGAGCGATTGAAGGACAAGCTCGGCGTCGCGAGCATGCCCACGGGCGAAGTCCGCCTCGAGAAGGCCCACGCCTGGCTCGTGAAGGGGGGCGGGGAGGGTTTCCGCGCCATGATGGACATGGTGGCCCTGTCGAGGCTCTACAACGCCGTGGCATCGGTCGCCGTCGCGCGACGCGGGCTCCGGGAAGCCCTCGCGCACGGTCTCGTCCGCGAAGCGTTCGGAAGACCGCTCGCCGCGCACCCTTTGTATCTGCGGGGGCTCGTCGGCGTCACCGCCGACGTCGAAGCGGGGCTCGCGCTCACGCTTGCGACGGCGGCGGCCTACGATCGCGACGACGCATTGCTCCTTCGCGCGCTCACGCCTCTTGCCAAGGCCGAAACCGCGAGGCTCGCCGTGACGGTCGCGAGCTGGGCCTGCGAAGCCCTCGGCGGGGAGGGGTACGTCGAGGACGCGAGCGTCACGCCTCGGCTTCTGCGCGACGCGCAGGTGCTTCCCATCTGGGAAGGCACCACGAACGTGCAGACGCTCGATTTCCTGAGGGCGGCGGCGACGGGCGCGGGGGACGCCTTCCTCCGCGACGTCGAGGCGCGGCTCGCGGGCGCCTCGCGCGCGGCCGAGGACGCGCGCCGCGACGCGCGCGACCCCCGCGGGGGCCTCCGCCCGGCCGTCGCGCTCCTGCGCGACGCGCTTGCCGACCTCGAAACGGACGTGGGCGCGCTCGCGGACGTCGACGAGCCCCATCGGGAAGCCTCCGGCGCCTGGATCGTGCCCGCCGCCTATCGCCTCGCCTGCGGCGCGCTCCTCGCCGAAGCCGCCGCGAGATCGGAACCGTCGAGCGCCCTCCGCCGCGTGGCGGTCGCCGACCTCTACGCCCGATGGCGCGTGAGCGCGGCGACGAAGGAGGGGGGCGTCTCGGGCGGGGCCGTCGGCGAGCGCGCCCTTGACCGGGCGACCCTCGTCGCGGGCCGTCTCATCGCCTATCCCACGGTGCAGGACAAGGAGGCGGAATCATGACGCGTTCGACGCGCGACCGCGCGGGCGTGGAAAAGCGCGCCCCCGACCCGAGCCGGAAGCCTTTCGGATCGACGGGCGTCGAGGTCTCCGCCATCGGGCAGGGCACGTGGCAGCTCCGCGATCCGCGCCGCGCCGAGGAAGCCCTGCGCGCGGGGCTCGAGGCGGGCCTCGACCACATCGACACGGCCGAGCTTTACGTGGGGTCGGAGGCCGTGATCGCGAAGGCGCTCGCGGGCCGCCCGCGCGACGACGTCTTCCTCGTGAGCAAGGTGCTGCCGAAGAACGCGACCCGCCGCGGGACGATCAAGGCCTGCGATGCGAGCCTCGAGCGCCTCGCGACCGACCACGTCGACGTGTATCTGCTGCACTGGTGGGATGGAGACAAGCCGCTTGCGCCCGTGTTCGAGGCGTTCGCCGAGCTCATCGACGACGGCAAGACGCGCTTCGTCGGCGTGAGCAACTTCGACGTCGAGGAGCTCGAACGCGCCCAGGAGGTCTTACCGTCGGGCGTGAAGCTCGTGTGCAACCAGGTCCTCTACCATCTCGGCGACCGCGCGATCGAGAACGAAGTCCTGCCCTGGTGCGAGCGCCACGACATGGCGGTCGTGGGCTACTCGCCGTTCGGCAGCGCGCGCGGGCGATGGCCTCCCGGCGGCCGGGCCGGGGCCGAGACGCTCGAAGCCGTGGCGGCGAAGCACGGGAAAACGCCGCGCCAGGTCGCCCTCAACTTCCTCACGCGAAGACCCAGCCTCTTCGCGATCCCGAAGGCGGAGAACCCCGAGCACGTGCGCGAGAACGCGGGGGCCTTGGGCTGGACGCTCGACGCGGAGGACGTCGCGGCGATCGACGCCGCCTTCCCGGTGAGGCGTGGCGGGCTCGGGTTCCTCTGATGCGAGGTGTGACGCGAGGGGCGGCGCGATGCGCCGTCACGTGGTCACGTGGGCGTCGACGGCCGCGGCTCGCCGGGAACGGTCCCGGCCGGAAGGCCGGCAGGCGCAGCGCCGGCGGGCGCATAAGTCGCGCTCCAGACCTCGCCGATGCGCGCGGCGAGCGCGGGGCCGGTCAGGCCGCGGAATCCCTTCGAGTCCACGCGGCATTTCAGGAAAAGGTGCATGAGGCGCGCGTGGTCCTCGGCGCCGATGCCGAGCACGCGGCCCTTCTGTTCGTGCGTCTTCAGATCCTGGGGGCTGCGGATCAGGCGAGCTGGCGGCGTGTTCGCAGGCATGTGCATCCCGTCTCGAAGGAGGACCGAGACCTCCATAAACGTGCCGAAAGCGGGCTCGGCCTCGCCCGTCGCCCGCGGCCAGGCGGATGCGAAATCCACGGTGGCGCCACCCAGGGTGCAGCGGTGGCGGCGCTCGGGCCACGGCATTCGACGCCCGGGCGCTTCCTCGCCTGCCCGCCCGCAACGCGGCCCCTCCGTCGCCCGCGGGCGCCGCCAGACGAGGAGCGGTCGGGGTCCATAGAGGAAATGGTTATGATTGCGGAGAGACCCCCTACTCCCTGAATGATCGAGAAAGGCCGATGCGGCGCCTGCGGCGGACAACTCCGCCCGCCGCCCCCCGACGCGGACGATGAGGATCTCCAGCTCCTCGCGCGCTTCTGCTCCATCCACTGCTATCACTATGGCGCCCTCGTGGCCGCGGCGCATCACGCGTCCGACCCGCTCACGCACTGACTTGCCGACGCCTTGACGGACGCCGGCGGCGACGCGCGAAGCCGTGATGACGCGCTCGCGCTCGCGCCGCCCGCCGCCGCGCGAGTCGCGACGCGCGCCGGGCGCCGAGGGGGACGCCGGGATCCGATGCCGCCCGCACCGCTCACCCGATCGCCGCGCGCGCCGGGTGCGAAGCCCCTTCCATCGGAAGGAGTGGAAAACCCCCGGGAAAACCGCGCGTTGGCCGCGGTCTCAAAGCTTAAGACATCACGCGCCGCGGTGAGGCTGAGGATGTTGCCGTGACCGCCCGATTCTGCGCCCATTGCCGTGCCAACCTGCGAGTGACCGGACCCGGCCTGCTCTTCGAGGAGCCCGCCGACGCCGCGACGAGCCCGCTCGGCTTCGTCTCGGAGTTCTGCTCCCCGCACTGCTATCATGCCTACGGCCTTTCACGCTACGCGGTCGTCGAGGGCTGAAGCCGAACACGCCCGAAAGCCCGCGGATCGTCCGGCCTGCGCGCGGCGCGCAGGAGGGTCGACCCTCCCGCGAGGCTTGTCCGGGCTCCGTCGCGTCGCTCCTGACCCTCCGAGGGCGCGGGGCCGAGGCGGGGCCGCGCGTTCGGGCGCGCGCGACCGAGTCGAATCCCGGTGCGTTAGCTTCAGGGTCGGCCGCGCCCTTCGGATTCCCATGGGCCAGGTGCGCGCCTTCCGGTTGGGCGAGCTGACGATCGTCGGCGACCAGATGACCTTCACGCCCTCGGACCGTCCGGATTACGAGGCGGAGCACGGCGAGGAAGCCGAGATCGGCATCGCGTACCGGTACTCGGAGGATTCGCCTCTCAAGGAAACCTGCCGCATCGCCCTCGCGCTGGACTTCGAGGGGCGACCTCGCGAGCGCGCCGAAGTGCTGCTGCAGGACCGTCCTGGACTCTCGGACCACGAGTGGGGATTCTTGGTGGGCCGCGCCCGCTTCCCGACGCGCGGCAACGTGCTCGGCACCTTCACCCTCGAAGCCTACTATCGGAAGGAGAACTGGACCGGCGGGGCGCCCGCGGGGACGGCCGACTTCCATCGCGCGGGGCGATTCGTCGTCCGCGTGAAGTGACCCCGCCTCGGGACCGCCGAGCGGAGCCGGATCCGGATCGCGCGACCCGGCCGCGTGTGGTGGAGGCGGCGGACCCGAGGGCATGCGATGAAGGGCGGATAGAGGCCCGAAGTCGGATCAAGGCTCGGATCAAGGCCCGGGAGGCGGCGATGGGGCTTCGTTTCCGGGCGGGTCGTCCAAGTTCGGAGCGGAGGACCTCGCAGCTGGCCTGCGCGAGGACACGGCACCGGCGGCGCGGACTTCGCCGGAAGCGTCCCGGCGGGCGTGCGGCGTCGCGCCGTCGCGTCCCACGTAGGCCTTCCGCGTCCGCCCTTTCTCCCACCAATACTTGTAAAGGTACGGGCCGTGCCTCGCGGCGGCGGAGTCCCGGCACCGGCATCCTTTCTTGCCGCAGCGTACCCACTCGCGTCGGTAGACCACGCGCTCGCCCGTCTTGGCGCGCGCGGCCGCCACGGTGACGTCGGCGAGCGCCGCCGCCTCTTCGGGGGTCAGAAGGATTCCATCGAGGAAGGTCCTCAGCGCGCTCAGATCTTCGCGGGGGAGGCGGGCGAGCACGGCCTTGACACGTTCGAGGGCGCCGTCCAACGACCCTGGTAACCGCGCCCTTACCCAAGAACTTACCTAAGACCGCGGCCCTCGCGTCCGGGACGCCCGCCGCAGGCGGCGGGGGAAGGGGGGAAGGTTGGGCGTCGCGAGGACGGAAAGCGACTAGCGCTCCGCGAAACTCTTCAAATAGGCTCCAACGGACGAAAGGACCGGCAACACACGCGCGGGTTGTCATGCGATCACGGACGGCGACTTGCCGCCGGAAGCGTGACCCGCGCATGGCCCTCCGGGGAGCCCGACTCTCCAGCAACACACCGGCAACACCGCTCCCCGGAGGCGCCGAAATTTTTCCATCCGACTGGATCGCCATCCGACTGGATCGCCGACAGGCTCGCAACCCGGAAGGCCGTCGCCCGCTCGCGCCGAAAAACCATTCACTGCTCGCACCCGGTAGGCCTTGTCGACCGCCCGCGCCCGGAAGCTTGCCGACCGGTTCTCACCCTTGAGGCCCTTCCCCCGACCGGCTTCGGACCGTCGCTCCGGCGGGTCTCCGCGATACCTCCATGGGCCCTCTCGAGGGCGAGCAAGCGCGAAAAGCAGGGCGCGGGAGAGGCCTGGGCCCCTCGCCGGGCCCCGCGCCCGCGGTGGCGAGGCAAGTTGACGTGTCAGACTCACCGAACGGGAACGGCTCGTCAGGGATGATAAGAACTGCTCCCGGTTCGGTTCGGTCGTCCATTTCCCGATAAGGTTTCATAGCTTCAGCGTTCTACAGAAGCTGGCCCAAGGCGTGTCGAGAGGCGGGTGGCGCTACGTTCCGGTTGACATTGCGGTTGACACTGAAGGATTCATGGACCCATGAGGCGAGCGGCCGGTTCCCCCGCTATGCGGTGACCCTTCGCCACGTGACCCCGGTCGGGGACGACGCTCACCAGATCGTCCAGGTCCGGTCGAGCGAGGAGAGCGACTTCGGCGACATCCTCGGGTGGCTTCCGCAGCACCCCCGCGTCCTGCACGTGGAGGTTCTTGACCGGTCCCCGACGCTCGCCATCGCGCACGTCCGCAGCCGCGGTCTCGCCCAGCTCCCTCGCATCGTGGCCGAGAACGGCGGCTTCGCGCTGCGACCCACGACGCTCGAGGGCGGCGCCGAGACGTGGACCCTGGGCCTCGGCGGACGAGACTCCGTCCAGCGTCTCCTCCAGCGCCTCACCGAGGCGCACCTCAGCGCGGACATCGTCGACCTGTCCCGCGACGATGCGGGGGGAACGGCGCTCACGGATTCGCAGCGCCGCGCGCTCACGCTCGCGCTGACCCAGGGCTACTACGCGTTCCCCCGGCGCACGTCGCCCGCGGAGCTCGCGAAGGAGATGGGCGTTTCCAAAAGCACCTACCTCGAGCACCTCCACAAGGGCGAAGCGAAGGTGTTCGCCGCGTTCTTCCACCACATCTGATCGCGGGGTAGGCTCCCGACCCGCTTTCAGCGCGCGGCCGCGTTCGATTTCAAAAGCAACACCCTGAAATAGCGCGCGCTCGCTCGAACGCGCACTCACTGGGATGTGGATGCCATGAAGCTTCTCGCGAGCGACATCAAGGGCAAGACGGTCATGTCGGACGAAGGGATGATGCTCGGTCGCCTCCGCAACATCGTGCTCGAGGAGAAGTCCGGCGAGCTCACGCAGGTCCTCATCGAACCCGCCGAGGACATCGACCCTCGCCTGTACCGCAGGGACCAGCGCGGATTCCTCGTGTTCCCGTTCGAAAACATCCGCGCCGTCCGCGACGTCATCGTCGTGAGCACGGTCAACGCGGGCGCCTGAACGCGGCGCGCAAACCCCCGCTTCGCGCCTGCGCGAAGGCCCGCATCATTTTCCGCGGGGTTCCGTTGGAGCCCCGCGCGCCACCCGCTTCCCAGCGGACGCCTCGCCGCGCGCGCGCCACGATTCCAGCTTCGCCGCCACGCGTCGCGGCCTGATGGAGCAGCGAGGCTCACGAGCGAGGCGTTCGAGTCGAGCGCGCGCACGAGGCGTCGGCGAACCAGCGTTCCACTGCGACGTTCGCGGTCGAGCCCTCGCTGCGGAGCGCCGGCGAACCCGCGTTCCACACGGCGTTCGCGGTCGAGCCCTCGTTGCAGAGCGCCGGCGAACCAATCCATCGATTGAGGGGGCGAGTCCGGCGCGCTACTCGGACTCGACCGAGTCGCCTTTGATCCCGTCGAGGTGCGCGAGGCCGTTCGAGGCGACGAGCTTCCACGATCCGCGCGCGGGGGCGGGGTGGCCCTCGAGCACGGTCACGCTCGTATTCCCCTGGCCGAAGTCCTCCTGGCGCGCGAGGTCTCCGTGCACGAGGTCCGCGAGGAGGATCTTGTTGAGGCGTCCGTGGGCGACGACCGCCACGCGGCCGTCGGGCCGCCTCGCGGCGAAGGCTTCGAGCGCCGGGCCGAGGACGCGCCGCACGCGCCCGGCGACCTGGCGCGGCGTCTCGCCCCCCGGGGGACCGACGTCGATCTCGCCCTTCTTCCACCGATCGACGAAGCCCACCATCGACGCGTGGATCGCGCCTTCGTTGGGCTTGCCGAGGTAGTCGCCCCAATCGTATTCGACGAGCTCGGGGTGCACGCTCACCGGCGCTCCGGTCGAGACGGCGATCGCCTCCGCGGTCTCGCGGGCGCGCTTGAGGGTGCTCGTGAGGATGAGGTCGAGGCTTCCGCGCGGGAAGGCTCTCGCGAGCGCCGCGGCCTCGGCCCGGCCCCGGGCGTTGAGCGGCAGGTCGATGAGCGAGCCCTGGATGATGCCGGCCGCGTTCGCGTCGGTCTGCCCGTGGCGGATCACGAAGAGGCGCATGCTCGGCCGCGCCTAGGATCCGCCCCGCCATAAGCTTGTCCTCGGCGCGGGGCGAGGGCGGGCCGTCGGAGTGCGGCGCCGCGGGGGCGCGCAGTCGGAATGCGCCGCCGCGAAGACCCGTTGGCGGATCGTGGCGAGCACGTCGGCGATTGCGGCGCCGCGCGCGCCTGTCGACGGATTGTGGCGCGGCGAGGGTGTGTTGCGTTGCCGCGCCGCGAAGGCGCGTCGGCGGATTGCGGCGCCGCGCGGGCCCATTGCCGAGGCGGCGCCGCGATGGCGCAGTGGCGGACCGAACGCGGAGGCGGCCGGGCGGAGACCGAGGGCATCGCGCCGCCTCGCCCGCCGCTCGCCGCCACGCGCGCCGCCTCGCGTCGTGACCGGGTGGGCGCGTCACCGGCCGAAGTGGAGGCGATCCGCGAGGGCGCGAGGGAGGCCCGTGGCCCTCACGGCCGCGGCCGCCGCATCGACGTCGTACGCGACGCGGCGGATCTCGACGACGTCGCGCGCAAGATCGATGAGCGCGAACGCGGCGCGCGGGTCGCCATCCCTGGGCTGGCCGACCGAGCCGGGATTCACGAGCCGCGCGACGCCGGGCGACGTGGTGGCCTGGGAAGCGCCACCGTTGGGAACTTCGCCTGATCCGGGAATGACGCGGCCGGGCCGTGACCCGAGGGCCGACGGATGATGGACCGCGACCGGCGCGGTCACGACCGGCACGTGCGTGTGGCCAAGCAGGATGAACCGGTGCCGCCCCTTGCCGGGATCCGCATGCGCGAGATGGCTCTCGAGGGTGGCGGCTGCGCGGTCCGGAAGCACGTAGTCCCAGAGCGGATCGAACGGGGATGCATGGAACGCCTCGAAGCGGACCCCGTCGCGCTCGAGCAGGCCGGACGGACGCAACGCGGCGATCGCCCTCAAGTCCTCGGGCTCCAGGCTTCTCCGCGTGTGCTCGACGGCCGCGCGCGCCTGCGGGTTGAACCGCGCGAGGGCTCCATCGGGCGTCTCCTGGAGGACCTGGATCGCGGACGCGAGAGGTTCGACGACCCCAGATGATGCGGAGGGTCCGGACGTGGACATCGCACCCTCCGCGGCGGGATCCGCGCGGTCGGCGAGCGCCGCCCAATCGTGGTTCCCGAGCAGCGTGAGGTGCGCGACGGAGCGTATCTTCCGCCAGGCTTCGCGCGGATGCGCATTGTAACCGACAGTGTCACCGAGATTCAAGACCAGATCCGGAGACAGGGACCGGACCTCGTCGAGGACGGCCTCGAGGGCGTGGAGGTTGGAATGGATGTCGGAGAGGACGACGACGCGCACAACGGCCCTGAAGTGAGCTAGACCGCCCGCGGTATTATAGGCGCGCATCCGGTCGGTTGCTCCCCGGTCCGGGGTCGTTGAACGTTTCTGCACGGCGACGCCGATCGAATCACAGTCAGAAGCGACCGCGATCGATCGTGAGTCAGAAACGACGCCGGATACGAGGGGTACCCCCACCCCTTGGTTGCGTCTGGAGTGGGTGGAGAAGATGGGGGGAGGAGAGAGATGATATGGAGAAGAACAGCCCCTGTCCTTTATGCAAGTTATAGAATATGAATGTTGTGAATTGAAATTGGCATGACAGCTCACCTCAATCGTTCAAGAATCCTTAGATCGAACGACCAGGGCGAATATGTCCTCCCCAGTGGTGCGTCGATGTCATGGACAAACGGCGCCGGAGGCGAAAGGAGTCTCTCGAAGAGTCTGGTTCTCGCTCCGAGCAGACCTCGACCGCGAAAGTTTGTCTTCACAGGCTCGACGTCCTGACTCCTCGGTTCGTCGCTTTCGGGATGCAACCCGTCGCGGTGGTTTCAGGGCACACCCCCTCGCGATATTTCCTGGGTGCACGCCCTTGCGATGATTCCAGGGTGCGACCCCTCGCGATATTTCCAGGGTGCACGCCCTTGCGATGATTCCAGGGTGCGACCCCTCTCGATCAATTCAGGGCGCGCCCCCTCGCATTGTTCCAATGCAGTCCCTCACGGTGCTTCCATGGCGCCGCCCTGATGAAGGCTCTCGTGCGGGAACGCCTCGCGGTTCCAATGCAGTCCCTCACGGTGCTTCCATGGCGCCCCTCACGGTGCTTCCAGGGTGCGACCCATCGCGGTGATTTCAGCGCAACCTGTCGCGACGAGAGGAGAAGACCATCCTCCGCGCCTGGCGCGCTGAAGCCTCCACCGCGACATCCAGGATTGCGTCCCCGACATCCACGCCTCCTGCGACGATCATCCCATGACCCCAATCAGACGAAACCGTGACCCCCTCTAACAAAACCATGACCTCTATCAAACAGGCCAGGACCCCTCCCAAACAACGAAATGATCCCTTCCAGACGAAGCCACGACACCCTCCAGACGAAGTCAAGGGGATGGGGTCCAACCCCCCCAGGTAGCAGCGAAGAAAGCGGCGCGCCTTCGATCCGTTCCCATGACCAAGACCCGTCAGGCGCCCGCTCGACCTCCTCAAGTCGCGGCCGTGAATCAGATGGTCGACGGGCTTCCTATCCAACCACGTCACACTCGAAACGACACGAGCCCCGTGCGGGGGCGGCTTCGCATCGAAGCTCGCGGGCCGACCCACGCGCATTCCCTGCAGCCGTTTCTCCATCCGAAACAAAGGGGTCGAAAGCTTGCCCTTCGCACTCAAGCGTCCCTGGCCGCGCCATCGGGCCGGAGGATCGGGGGAAGCGACGACTCCATCTTCGACACGACCCCCCGCGCCGCGGCCGCGCGTTCGAGGAGCGCGGAACGTCGGGCCGGGGGGACGAGCACCTCGGCGCGGAAGCCCGCATCATCCGAGGCAAGATGTCGGACCTCCGCGTGCTCGTACAACCAGGCCAGGAGCGCGGCTCCGCCATGCACGTGTCGCGCCTCCACGACGAGGGCATCGTATCGGGGAAGCGCCGCTACGATTGCTTCGCTGAGCGCTTCGAGTCCCTCGCCCGTGCGGGCCGACACGGCGGCCCACGGGTGATGAAGATGGCCCTCCGCCTGCAACCGCGCGACGAGCGCCTCGAACGCGCCGGGCGCCAGCATGTCGCGCTTGTTGAACACGACGAGGATGACGCCGAGCCCGTGGGCGGACCGCGGCAGGTCGCGCGCGCCCGCTCTCAGCGGGGCCGTCTGCTCCGCGGTCTCCGCGCTCGGAGGAATCGACGACGTGCTCGGAGGAATCGACGACGTGCTCTCGGCCTCCTCCCCGCCCGTGGGCTGGGAATTCGAAACCCGGGTGCTGGCTCCAGCCATGCCCGTCACTTGCACGTCGGATGCCGTTGTTCCGGCTCCGATCACGCCGGTGGCCTGCGCGCGCGATGCTTGCGCCCCAGGTTCCGGCGCGCGCATCGCATGCGGGGCCGGCGCGGCTTCTCCCCTTTGCACCGAGTTTTCCGTGAGGCCGGTCCACGGCACGTCGCCCGCGCGGGCGGGATGCAGATCGGTGTTGTCCGGATCGGTGTTGTCCGGAAAGGTCTGATCCGCAGGCGCGGCGCGCTCGTCCCCGCGCATCCCGCGCCCCGCGTCGCGCGCGGATCCGGGCGTCGCAACCTGCGGCGCGGAGGGTTGCTGCGGGAGGCCCGTCGGCGCGCCTTCGACGGAGGAGGCTTCGAAGCGCGCGAGGATGCGCTCGCTCGTCTTTAAGCGGCGGACGACCTCGTCGTACGAATCGCTCGCGTCGAGGACGAGCAGGATGACGTCCGAGAGGCTGATCTCCTCGAGCGTTGCGTGGAAGGCTTCGATGATCCAGGGCGGCAGATCCTCGATGAATCCGACCGTGTCCGTCATGAGGACGTCGCGGCCGCGAATCGTCTCGACGCGTCCCGTCCGCGTCGAGAGCGTGCTGAAGTAGCGGTTCTCCACGAGCACGTCCTCGCCCGCGAGAGCCCGGAGGAGGCTCGATTTGCCGGCGTTCGTGTACCCCGCGAGCGCGACGAGGGAGAACCCCGCGCGCCGGCGGTGCTTGCGGCGGACCGCGCGCTCGGCGCGGATCCTCGACAGGTCGTGGCGGATGCGGGCCATGCGGGCGCGCATCATGTCGAGCTCGTCCTCGACGCCGTACGATCCACCGGCCAGGAAGCCAGGGCGCTCGCCCATCTTCGAGAGGTGGACGAACTCCTTCACGATGGGAATCTGGTAGCGCAGCTCGGCGAGCTCCACCTGGAGCCGGGCTTCAGGGCTCCTCGCGCGGTCCTTGAAGATCTCGAGGATCACGCGCACGCGGTCGTAGACCTCGAAGCGCTTCTCCCGGCGCCGCGAGGCGGCGCTGCCCCCGCCGCGGCCTTCGTTGAAAAAGCTCTCGATCGCGAACACCTGGCCGGGCCGCAGCTCCGCATCGACGACGATGAGATCGAGGTCCATCGCGCGCGCCGCCTCGCGCGCCTCCTCGAGCTTGCCGCGCCCGAGATACGATTGGGGGTCGGGCCGCGGTCGGCGCTGCACGATCGTCGCGGTGGGCTCGATCCCGAGGCTGTAGAGCAGCTCCTCCATCTCGGCCTGGTCGCGCGACAGGCTGAGGATCATCGCCTTGCGGAACGGCATCGCTCGTCCCTCCCACGTTCCGCATCCGCTATAGAGATGCGGCCACGCTCGGCATCGTGCCGGATCCACCGACGAACGACGCTTACGGCGTTGCATCCCTCCACCGCGGACGCGCCCGAGCGTCCGAGCGTCCGCGTACTCCGCGCATTCCGCGACCTTTGCGCCCTCCGCGGGCCAATCCGCGCCGCATCGAAGCCGGCTCGAATCCGCGGGCTTCGCCCGATCGGAAGGCCGGGAACGCGGGCGGACCGGGGACCTCAGGCGAGCGCCCGCTTCGCGAGCCTCACCATCTCTTCGTCGCCCGAGGCGAAAACAGCCCCCGGGGCCTCGGCGAGCGCTTTCGCGCGCTCCGCGGCCTCGGTCGGCGCGCGCGCGAAAACCACCGAGCACCCTTTCCAGGAGGCGCGGCGGAGGAGTTGACCGACGCAAGCGCGCGCGTGCGAGGGCCGCACGCTCAGATCGACCACCATCACCTTCGGCACGGCCTTCCCGCCCACGGCCTTCC